>NZ_DBFZUT010000039.1:0-5871 GCF_048519415.1 Faecousia sp.
CGGGTGCGCCGCGGCAGCAGCGGCGCACCCGTACTTTTCCAGCCTTTGAACCGAAAGGAGAGAATGAACCATGCAGGAAACGGAATTCCAATTTGCGGGCGCGCAGGGGACGGAGCTTCCCGCGCGCCTGTGGCTACCGGACGGGCAGCCGCGCCTCGTGCTGCAGATCAGCCACGGGATGACGGAGCACAGCGGGCGCTACGACACGCTGGCTGCCGCGCTGGCAGAGCATGGTATTGCCTGCGCGGCTTTTGACCTACGTGGGCACGGCCGCAATCCGGGCAGCCGGACCTGCGCCGATATGGGACCGGACGGCTGGGAGCAGTCGCTTTCTGATCTGCAGCGCTTTTGTGAGAGACTGCGGGAGAGCTTCCCTGGTGTGCCGTTGGGAATGCTGGGCTTTTCCCTCGGCTCCTTCCTGCTGCGGGACGCGCTCTGCCGGGGCATGGTCGCTCCGGCGGGGGTGATCCTTGCGGGAACGGGCACGCAGCCGGGCGCGGTGCTTGCCGTCATACAGGCGATCGTCCGGGGCCAGCTGCGCCGGGCAAAGCCCGGCGGTACGACGCCGCTGGTGCAGAAGCTTTCCTTTGGCGCCTATAACCGGAAATTTGCGCCGAACCGCACCCGGGCGGACTGGCTCTGCGCCGACGAAGAAGCGCTCGACCGCTACTGCGCCGACCCGCTGTGCCGGCCGGATATCTCAGCGGCGCTGTTTCTGGAGCTGCTGAGCGCCATGCGCCGCACCGGCGGAAAGCGCGCGCTTGCGGGCTGGAACCGCTGCCCGATCCTGCTGCTGTCCGGCGCGGACGATCCTGTCGGCGCGATGGGAAGCGGGGTAAGGCAGCTCGGCGCGGCGATGGAACGGGCGGGACTCCCCGTGCAGACGGTCCTGCTGCCGGGCGCGCGGCATGATATCTTCCATGAGGAGGCGGGCGGCGCCGCCGCGCAGGCGCGCAGCCGCATTCTGCGCTTCTGCGAAACGATACTGGCGGAGTCGGAAAAGCCGCGGAATCAATCGCCTGCGGAGAAATAGGGGCGCGGAAATAGCTCCCTTCCCACAAAAACCGGAGACCCGGCGAAAGCTGCTGTGAAGTGCTTCCGCCGGGTCTCCGGCTGATTTTATGCCTATGATTCCTCCGTCAGCAGATGACGGGCCAGCTCTTCGTTCTCTGCGGCCAGCTCCCGCAGGCTGCGGATATTTTCGGCCTCGAACATCTGCTCGGCCATGGCCGTGTCGATGAGGTCGCACAGCGAGGCGGCGTTCGCCTCCTCCAGCGGGAGGTAGAGGTCCTGCCCGAGGTAGTCGAGGAAGCCGCTGACCTTCGGGTCGTAGACGACGCCGACCATCGGCACGCCCTGCCCGGCGGCAAAGATCAGCGTGTGCAGCCGCATGGCGATGACGAGCGACATCCGGCGGATGAGTGCCACGATCTCTGTGCCGTTGCTCCCGGCCTCCAGCAGCAGATACGGGCAGCGAAGCTGCGCGGCGACGGCGTTCAGCGCGGCGCGGTCACGGGCCGGCTCCATGGCGTAGAGCACCGGTGTCAGGCCGTACTCCCGGTGGGCGTATTCCGCCGCGTTTGCAAAGGCGGCGATGTGACGGTCGAAGTCCTTCCACGGGCGCAGAGCGAACAGGGCATAGCGCGTGCCGTCTGCCAGACCGCTGTGGTGCAGGAAGCTGCGGATGGCGGGCGTGTCGCCCGGATCGATCAGCAGGGCGGGGTCCGCCGTCAGGTGGATCTCCGGCGTCGTCACGCCGAGGGCGCGGAGCGTCTCCTCGGAGTAGCGGTCGCGCAGGGAGATGATCTCGGCATAGCGGTTGAGCGTTTTGGCGGTGCGTTCGCAGTTGCGCGGGCGCGAGACGGGGCCGATGCCGCAGCCATAGAGCATGACGCGGCAGCCCGCGCGGGCGGCCATGCGGATGCTCGAAAGGTAATAGAGGAGCGAGCGCGTGCTCGTGGTGTCCTGAATGAGGGTGCCGCCGCCGCTGAGGTAGAGCTTCGCGTGGCGCATCCTGCGGCGGATGGCGAGCAGCCGGAACGTATAGAGCGAATCGACGCAGGCGGCCGCGCGCGTCTCCTTCGGCGTGCGGCTGAGGGCGCAGATCGGCAGATCAGGGTCGATGTGGCGCAGCTGGGCAACGATGGCGTCGAGAATGGCGTTGTCACCGCCGTTGCCCTTGCCGTAGGCCCCGCAGATCACGACGCCGTCGCGCTCAAGCTTCGGGCGGCGGAAGCGGCGGATGATGATCTCGTAATAATGCTTCTGCTTTTCGACCATGGCCTGCACGGAGAAGTCGCGCTTCGTCTTTTCATAGAGCGCCTCGCCCATGCCGCGGCGCTTTGCGGCATCTGTCGCCAGCGTGAGCATGTGGGCCGTGAGCGCGGAGACATCCTGCGGCTCGAACAGCAGGCCGTTTTCGCCGTCGTCGATGAGGTAGGGCACGCCGCCAACGTTCGAGGCGATGGTCGCGCAGTGCATGCGCGCGCCCTCCGTCAGGGCATAGGGGAAGGTCTCGGACAGCGACGTGAGCACATTGACATCCAGTGCCTGATAGAAGCTGTTGACGTCCTCGAGCCAGCCGGGGAAGAATACCGTGCCCTCCGGACACAGCTCCTTGGCCAGCGCGCGGATCTCTCCGGCCTGCTCGCCGTCGCCCGCAATGACAAGGCGGATGTCCGGCGCCTGCTTCACGGCCGCGGAAAAGGCGCGCACGAGCGTCGTCATATCCTTGACGGGGGAGATGCGGGCGGCAATGCCGAACACGACGGTTTTGTCCGTCGGCGTCAGGCCGATGCCGCGCAGCCACTCATCCCGCGGGACGGTCTTGAGCGGGGTGGAGAAGTCGACGCCGTTATACAGCGGGAAAATGCGCTGCGGGTCGAACCCGCGCGAAATAAGGAGCTGGCGCATGCCGTCCGAAACGCCGATCCACGCGTCAAAGCGGCGCAGCGCGACCTTGTTGATGTTGCCGTAGGTCAGCGCGGCCAGCGGGCGGCCGAGATAGTCGAGCCGGTAGTCGCTGTGGATGGTGGAGATGACGGGGATGCGCGCCTGCCGCTGCACGAGCGCACCGATCATGTTCGCGCGGGCGCCGTGGCAGTGCAGCAGCTGGCAGTCGTCGTGCCGGATGATGGCAAGGATGCGCTTGCGCACCGCCATGGGGTTGCTGCCTTCAATGACGGTCGTCGGGATGCCGAGACAGCGGGCCTCCTCGGCGAACGGTCCCTCCATAAAGCAGATCAGGTGGACATCCTCCGTGCGGTTCAGGCCCTGCAGCAGGGAAAGAACGTGCGTTTTCGCGCCGCCGACATCTCCGCCGGAGATCAGATGGATGAGTTTCATACGGTCATACCTCAAAATGGGCAGAACAGCTTGTCAAAAAAAGTCTCTGCGGGCTATTTCGCCAAGCTGCTTTCAGAATTGCAAAATAAGTTTTTGTGATTTTATTTTGCAATTCTGCCGCTGCGGCGGGTAATTTGACGCGAAAGGAAACCCTGACGGTTTCCTTTCACACTATCCTTCCCTCCGAAGCTTTTGACTTGGCAGGTTTTTGACAGCCTGATATCACTTGTGCCTCTTGTTGCCTCTTGCAATTCCATGGCAAATCTGATAGAATCAGCTTGCCTGAATATTCATTATAATATATTTTGCGGAAAGAAGCAATCGGATTTCTCCCGTTTTTTCCGCCAACTGGAGGTTATCTTATGAAAATCGTCAAGAACGGCCGCCTGTTCGGCAAGCTGAACATCGTCGATGTACTCATCCTGCTTGTCGTGATCGCCGCTGTGGCCTTCCTCGCCGTGCGCATGGTGGGCGGAAGCGGCGGCGAAACGATCGCTGCCGACGAGCCGAGTGCGCAGGCGAACCTGCGCTACACCGTCCTGTGCGAGGACATGCCCCTGATGCAGGCGGAGAACGCCGTGACTGCCGTGACGGCGGAGGACTATGAGCTGAAGCTTGACGACGATTCCATCCTTAAGGTCAGTCCGAATCAGATCTTCAACAGCAACAAGTTCCAGGATGCGCAGATCACCTCGGCGGAAATTCTGCCGCAGGACGACAGTGCAGACGGCCAGCGCGTGACGGTCCGCTTTGTGATCGAGGCCGCTGCCAAGAACACCGTCGGTTCCTTCGTCGTCGGCACGCAGGAGGTCCGCATCGGCCGCGACTATACGGTCAAGACCGTGGATATCGAGATGCTCGGCACGGTCAGCGCCATGGAGAAGCTTCATGGATGAGCTGCTGAGGACCAGTCTGCTCTGGCGGCTGTTCGCGGCGCTTGCGGCCTTGTACCACCGCACGTTCCTGCCGCGGATGTTTGCGGCGATCCACCGCGCGTTTGCGGAGTCTTTGCCCGGCCGGACGCTGCGCCGCCTGCTCGGCGGGCAGCCCGCCGTGGAGCGCTCGGCCTACCGCAGGCTGATGGACCGCGGCAATGCGTGGCTGTGCGGCATCGGGGCGCGCGTCGTGCCAGTACTGGAGGACAGCCTCGTTTACCGGATCTACCGCCGCGTCATGGGCGCGCTGCGCAGCAGCCTCCTGCTCGGCTGGCTGTTTGCGGGCGGCATGACGGGCTTCCTGCTGTTCCTGTTCTCGTCCTATGCGATCATGGACTACCTGCTGCGCGATGTGCTGCAGCTGGCGGCCATCGCCTCCGTCTGGGATGAGCTGCTGATGCTCTTCTCGCTCGTGTGGGTCATCCACCGCCGCGTCGACACGAAGCGTCCGCTTACCAGCACGGCCAACGGCATCGGCCTGTGGATCTCGTTCTATCTCACGGTGGGCGTGCTCCTGCTGATGACGGTCCGCCCTGCGCCGACCGTGAATTTCACGGGCTTCCGCGCGAGCATGGAATATCTGGCGGTGTTCTATCTCGTCACGCATCTCATCCGCGACGAGCGCGATTTCCGTGAGATGTACCTCACCATGGTTATCATCGCCACGGTGCTGGCGCTGCACGGCATCTGGCAGTTCATCATCGGTGTGCCCATCCCCGCGAGCTGGACGGACGCCGCCGAGGGCGCGGTGCGCACGCGTGTCTACTCCATCTTCAGCAATCCGAACATTATGGGCGCCTATATGATCCTGTTCGCGCCGATGACCATCGGTCTGGCCTATGCCTGCGAGCGCCCTTCCCAGAAGGTGCTGTTCTGGCTGTGCGGCCTTGCCATGTGCGCGGGCTGCCTGTTCACGATGTCGCGCGGCGCGTGGCTCGCGCTGGCCATTGCGGCCGTGCTGTTCGCCCTGCTCATCGACCGCCGCCTGCTGGCCCTGATGCTCGTGTGCGGCGCGGTGGCCTGCACGCTGCCGTTCGTGCGCAGCCGCATCGGCTATCTGTTCACGCCGCAGTTCGCGGACTCGAACGCCCGCGGCGGCCGCGCGAAGCGCTGGGCCACGGCCATCGGCTACCTCAAGGCCACGGATCCCGTTTTCGGCATGGGCTACGGCATGTACGGCGGCGCCGTCGCGGTGCAGAATCCCGTCCTGCCGTGGGTCGAGTATATGTATGTTGATAACTATTACGTCAAGATCCTCACGGAGAACGGCATTGTCGGCGTGACGGCCTTCGGCATGATGCTGCTTGGCCTCGTCGGCAACGGCCTGCGCGCCTGTGTGCGCACGGCAAAGACCCGCTGGTCACCCCTGTGCGCCGGTATGCTGTGCGGCCTCATCGGCGTGCTCATCCACAGCGTGTTTGAGAGCATCTGGGAGGAGCCCTATATGATGGCCCTGTTCTTTGCCGTTGCGGCCATGATGGCCTGGGTCGGCCTGCTGCGCCGCCGGACACAGGAAACCGCCTGAAAGCATACGTTGTAAAAATGCTGTAAAATATGTTGGAATCCCAACATATTTTGCAGCGTTTTTTAT
>NZ_DBFZUT010000040.1:0-12195 GCF_048519415.1 Faecousia sp.
ATACCTATACGCTGCAAAATGATAGCGGAGCAACATCTACGCTGGTCACAGCGGTGTCTGGAAACGGTGAGCCCGTGAGCATCAACGGGCAGGCTCTGTCCACCGGCGGCAGCGCAACCGTTGCCATCCCCAACAGCGGCAAAACCGACATTGTCGTGGGAATCGGTGCTAAAACCTACACGCTGACGATTCTGCGCAATAGCGGCACAGGCGCGAATCCCTTTACCGATGTTTCTGAAAAGGACTGGTTCTATGGCGATGTGATGTTCGCCTATGAAAATGGGCTGATGATCGGCACGGGCAACGCGCAATTCCGTCCGCACGGGACGGCGACGCGCGGGATGATGGCGACCATTCTTTGGCGCATGGCGGGCAGCCCCGCACCGAAGGGCAACAACAGCTTTACCGATGTGGAAGCCGGAACGTGGTACACAGACGCGATCACATGGACGGCGGAGAACGGCATCTTTTTGGGCTACGGCAACAACAAAGTCGGTCCGAACGATTCCATCACCCGCGAACAGCTTGCAGCCATCTTCTTCCGCTACGCAGACTACAAGGGCTGCGATATGACCGCCAAGGGAGAGCTTGACAAGTTCCGGGATGCGGGCAAGGTCTCAGATTATGCAAGGGCAGCGATGCAGTGGGCGGTCGGCAGCGGTCTGATCCAAGGGAAGCCCGACGGGGTGCTTGACCCGCAGGGCACGGCGACCCGCGCGGAGATCGCCGCGATGCTCCACCGCTTCCTTGAGAAGTATGAGCTGGTGCAGGGCAAGGCTCCCGGCGTCTGATGCACCGGAACAGCCCGAAGCAGCTGCAAGCCCCAAAGGCCGGCGGCAGCAGCGTGTTCGGCTTGTGATGGCGCTCCTGCGCTGCACCTCTTGCCGGAAGCCTTTCGCTGAGCACATGGCAGATCAGGCGGCGTGAGGAAGAAGCGCTGCAAATCATCGAAAAGGAAACAGGCTCACCTTTCGGGGCGCGGGCAAATAGCCCCGCGCCCCTTTTCGGTTTCCTTCGTCAGGAAAGGCGGTTGTTTTTCTTTTGTCTCTATGCTCAACCTTTTTTTCGTAAGAAAGGGGCCATGCAGTGAGCCCCAACAGTTATTATAGAACCGCAATGCCTTCAAGTTTGTCATTGGGCTTGTCTCAAAATAAAATTTTCTAAAATTAGCCAAACAATTAAGCCGTGAAAATCCAAATGAACCTGGATTTTCACGGCTTTTATCTAACTTTTAAGGGAGCTACACTCTTACAATCCGCATTTTGAGACAGCCCCAATCTCGGGGAGGCAGCTGCGTTTTCGCCGATGGCTTTCCCGCAATTCAGCCGGGTACTGCGAGATTGCACCCCAAGGGCACTTCCTCGCGCTTCGCGCTCAGGGCGCCACGTCGCTTCGCTCCTCGCAATGACAAATCGGAGGCGATCACCATTTTAACGGCGGCCGGTACGGACTGGAAGTGCGCAGCCGGGCCCGGCTGTCCGCTCCCCTACGGCGGCCTTGTAAAACTTTCCGCTTTCCGGTTTCAAGTTTCCACTTGCCGCTCCCCTGCGTTTTACTTTTTATGCTTTGCAAACAGGAACGCACCGATGAGGGCGGACAGGGGCACGGCGAGGATAACGCCGACGGAGCTGGCGATGGCCTGCACCATCTCCACGGAGAAGAACGTGCCGCTCATGAGCTGGGAGAACGACGGCTCGAGCGACGAGAGATAGATCATCAGCACGAGCGAGCTGCCGACGAGGGCAAGGATGAGCGTATTGGTCATCGTGCCGACCATATCGCGGCCGATGTTCATGCCGGAGCGCAGGAGCTGGCGGCGCGTGAGCGCCGGGTTGACGGCCACGAGCTCATTCATGGCGGAGCTGATGCTCATGGCTACGTCATTCACCGCGCCGAGGGCCGCGATGACAATGCCGCCGACGAGCAGATCGCCGAGCTGGAGCGAGTGCATGGGATCCTGCCCCTGCTTGATCTGCAGCAGGGCCTCGATGGTCGGCTCGGCGGAATACATCTTATAGCCGTTCACGTGCAGCAGGGCGCAGGCCAGCTCGCCGAACAGGGCCGCGATAGCAACGCCGGAGATCGTGCCGAGGATGGCGCAGAGCGTCTTACGGTTCACACCGCCGAGGATAACGAACTCCACGACCGTCACATAGGCGCACATGCCGAGAATGGTCGGCAGCGTCGGCCAGCCGCCGAGGAGCAGCGGGATGAGGATGGAGAAAATGCACACGACCGTCAGGCCGAGGCCGAGCAGCGACTTTGCGCCGACCCTCCGGCCGACGAGCACCGTGACAACAAGGAAGGCCAGCACCACAAGGGCCAGCGGCACGGTGCGGTCATAGTCCTGCAGCGTCATGCTGCTGATCTCCCCGTCCTCCTCCGTGACGGCGACGGTCACGGCGTCGCCCGCCTTCAGGATCGTGCCATAGAGATAGCTCAGCTGGTTCGGCAGCTCATAGACCTGCCCGCGGTATTTGCCGGAGCGCAGCTCCACGCGGACGGTCTGCTTGCCGACCGGGATGTCCTCATAGTCCTGCTGGCCCTGATAGGCATTCTCCGTGACCTCGACGACGCGGCCGCGGACATAGTGCGTGGCCTGCTGCACCGTCGACATCGGCACGGAGGGCGTCTGCTGCGCAAGGCCATAGAACACGAGGAACACGGCGGCCGCCGCCAGCAGCACCCACAGGCTGCGCCGCAGGCCTGGCGCGCAGGAGCGCAGGGCCAGCACGGTCAATGCCGCGCCGCCGCAGGCCGTGAGCACAAGGGCGGCGGCGTCCGTCAGCCCGGCCTCGCCGCGGACGAGCCGGACGGCGAGCACGATACAGGCAGCAAGGAAAAACAGTGCGCCCAGAACGGCAGAGGCCAGACGCGGCAGGGTGAGCTTCTTCATGGGGCAACCTCCGAAAATGTTTATTAACGATTCTATTATACCGTCCGGCCCATGGGCTGTCAACCCTGCGGGCTGTATGAGACGCAGGGCCAAAAAGCGGAATAACGCGGCATATCTTTGGCAATTCTGCCGAAAAAAGTAAAATCTCCGTATGAGCATCCTGTTTTCTATGGCAATCGCAGAGAAAGTATGGTATCATAAACTCATCATACTGCCCTCTGCATATGCAGGGGGGACAGAAAAGGAGGATAATCTAATGAGGAAACACCTCAGTCGGGTCATGGCGGCGCTCCTTGTGCTGGCAATGGCCCTGACGATGCTGCCCGCCGTATCGGCTGCGAAGGAACGCTTCACGGCCACGCCCATCGACGGCATCCCGGAGAGCGGGCAGTCGTTCGTCATCTACAGTGCGCCCGCAGGCGGCGTGTTCTCGCCGGAGGCCTCCGGCGGCGCAGTCGGCGTTTCGGCCGCTTCCGGCTCCGAGGAGTCTGCAAACCTGACCGTGCAGACGGGCGCAGGTGCCTATCAGGCCGTGAAGAACGCGGACGGCACCTACTACCTGACGTGCGGCGGCCAGTATCTGACCGTGGACAGCGCCGAAAAGCTCACGTTCGAGAACGAGCCGAAGTCCGGCTCCTCCATGAGCTCGAAGTGGAAGATCGCCGACGCAGGTAAGGACTACGACGGCTTCTCCATCGCCAGCGCCGAGGTCAAGTACAACAACTACGAGATCTTCCTGGAGTTCTATACCGCCTTCAAGGCCTGGACGTATAAACCGAACAGCGACTGGAGCATTTACGTCTTCCGCTTCTTCTCCGTGGACGGCACGGCGGACCCGGACAACGACGGCTACATCGGCACGCGCCCCGAGGCCGGCGAGCTGCCGAAGGACGGCCAGACCGTCGTGATCTACAACGACAACGCGGGCGCCGTCATGGGCCCGCAGACGGATGACACCACCGCCCCCTCACTGACGGGCGTCGAAGCCACGCCGAAGGGCAGCGGCATCGAGGTCGGCAACGGCGGCCTCATCTTCACCGTTCACACCGACGGCACCTACTACACGTTCGAAAATCAGGGCAAGTTCCTGCGCACGTCCGAGAACCAGTCCGACGGCTCGAACGCAGAGTGCCTGTACTTCGACACCGTCGAGAGCGACTACACCAAGTGGACGCTCGAGAAGACGTCGGAGGGCTACATCATCTATAACAAGACGGCAAAGTACAATAACAAAAAGGTGTGCATCGAGTACTTCAGCAACGGCTTCAGCGGCTGGACCTACAACGGCAGCCTCGAGCTGTTTGCCATGAAGTTCTACCCCGTGCAGGACGAGCTGAACATCGGCTATGTCCTGAACCCGAAGGTCTCCTTCAAGGCGGCCGACGCCTATCAGGGCCTGGACTACACGTTCTCCGTCACACTGGACGACCTGTCCGACATCACGGAGATGACCGTGCAGTATCAGACGACCGGCGCAGCCGTCACCCTGACGGCCGCCTCCGTCGAGGGCAAGGTCTACACCTACACCGTCCCGATGGTCGCTCTGTCCGGCCAGACGAGCCTGAAGCTCACGGCCAGCGCGAAGAACAGCTTCGGCATGACCTATTCCGGCGAGACGACCGTGCAGGTCCTCGATGAGCCGGTGCTGACGAACGTCATGCCTGCGGCCAACGAGGCCACCGGCGCGAACAAGCGCCCGGAGATCGGCGCAGTCGCCGCCAACCTCGGCGAAAGCCCGACGTTCTCCATGAAGCTCAACGGCGAGAGCGTCACGCCCGTTCTGAAGGACGGCAGGCTCACCTACACCCCGGCGAAGGATCTGGCAGACGGCAAGTACGTCGTCGAGCTGATCGTGACCCGCAAGGACGGCAAGAAGGCCGAAAAGATCTGGTCGTTCTTTGTCGGCGAATCCGGCCTCAGCCTGTATTTCGGCCAGATGCACTCCCACACGGCGGAGTATTCCGACGGCGCTGGCACGCTCGAGGACGCTTATGAGCATGCCATGCAGGCCAAGGACGTCGATTTCCTGATCGTCACGGACCACTCGAACTACTTCGATACGAAGAGCTCCGCCACGAAGACGAGCTACTACGACCTGTCCTCGCTCGAGAAGACCGCGGACGGCACCATGACGAAGTGGGAAGAGGCCAAGAAGACGGCCGAGAAATACAACGCCATGTCCACGGACTTCATCGCCGCCTACGGCTACGAGATGACGTGGTCCGGCGGCCCCGGCCACACGAACACCTTCAACACCTACGGCATCGTTTCCCGCAATAACGGCGAGCTCAATGAGAAGAGCAACAGCTATGCGGGCATGCACCTGTATAACGACCTGATGGTCAACGCGAACAAGGGCCTCGATGTCAACGGCGAAGCCGTCGCGGCTGGCGTGAAGACGAAGTGGCTCGAAAATGCTCCGGTCGTCTCCCAGTTCAACCATCCGGGCACGACGTTCGGCACGTTCGATGACTTCGCGGGCTATACCCCGTCGCGCGACGTCGTTCTGAACCTCGTCGAGGTCGGCAACGGCGAAGGCGCAGTCGGCGGCAGCTCCTATTGGCCGAGCTACTCCGAGTATGACAAGGCTCTGTCCAAGGGCTGGCATGTCGCGCCGACGAACAACCAGGATAACCACAAGGGCAAGTGGGGTGACTCCAACACCTGCCGCGACGTCATCGTGACCGACGACTTCACGGAGGCCGGCCTCTATGCCGCCATGGCCGAGCGCCGCGTCTACTCCACCGAGGACCAGAACCTCGCGATCTACTATTATCTGAACGATACCCTCATGGGCGGCATCATCCCGCTCGAGGACGGTCAGAAGCTCGACACCGTCCGCGTCAAGGCGAGCATCGCCGACCCCGACGGCGAGGAGCTGGGCAAGGTCGAGGTCATCGGCGCGAACGGCATCACCGTCAAGACGTTCGAGATCTCCGGCTCGACCTATGAGCTCGACGCCGAGCTGCCGAACACCGAGCCTTACTACTACCTGAAGGTCACGCAGGCCGACGGCGACATCGCCGTGACCGCTCCTGTGTGGGTCGGCGAGGCCACACCCATCACGGCGGATCTGAAGAACAGCACCGCCCTGAGCACGGTCGGCACCTCTGAGACCATCACCTCCACCATCACGAACGCGGCCACCGCGAACTACCAGATCAGCAAGGTCGAGCTGACCGTCACGGTGGGCGGCACGACGACGACCGTCGAGACCCAGACCCCGGCCAAGACGCTGGCTCCGGACCAGAAGGAGACGTTCACCTTCACGTTCAAGCCCACCGCCGCCGGTGCACAGACCCTGCGCGTGCTCTACACCGGCACCTACGAGGGCGAGGAGTTCCAGTGCGCCGCAACGCTGGAGCTCAAGGTCTATGACGCGGCCGACCTCATCAACGTCGGCGTGGACTACGGCCATGACAACTACTACCTCTCCGGCGACTATGCCGGAAGCGCCGGCAACTTCATCAGCTTCTGCGCCGACAACGGCGTGAAGTGCAGCTACATCGAGGCCGGTCAGTTCACCTATGACAATCTGAAGAACTATACCCTCCTCGTTCTGACGGTCCCGTACCGCCGCAACACGGCCAAGGCCACGATGTACACCGAGGCCGAGATCGCCGCGCTGAAGCAGTACACGGACAACGGCGGCAAGGTCATCCTCTGCTCCAAGTCCGACCGCGACAACAAGTATGACAACTGCGCCGAGAACTCCAACGCCCTGCTCACCGCCATCGGTGCACACTCCCGCATTGTCAACGGCATCATCGTCGACAATGACCTGAAGGCGAACGAGGCCTACCGTCTCTACCTCTCCTCCAAGGAGAACTTCAACACCGGGCATCCGTTCACCGCGGGCGCCTACACGTCCTCGAACGCCTTCGGCACCACTCCCGCGACGGACAACCAGACCGGCTTCCAGCTCTACAACGGCGGCCCGGTCGAGGTCCTCGACGAGAGCAAGGTGCAGGTCCTCGTGCGCGGCTACCAGAGCACCTGGGGCACGCACTACGACGGCTACTTTGACGGCAGCTCCTTCGTGCCGGAGTATGACGAGTCCGTCGACGGCCGCGTGACCGTCAAGAAGGGCGACGTCAATGTCATGACCTATGAAGACCTGCCCGGCGGCGGCTGGGTCATCACCTCCGGCGTGACGTTCTTCAGCAACTACGACATCAAGAGCGATCAGGATTATGCCAACCGCTTCATCCTGCGCAACATCCTCAACTCCCTGAAGCCCGCCGAGACCGTCACGAAGATCGCGGATGTTCACAAGGCTGCGGAGAAGGAAGAATTCACGGTCGAGGGCACCGTCACGGCCAATGCCTCCGGCTATGACAAGAACACCGCGTTCTTCGACTGCATCTATGTGCAGGACGACACGCGCGGCATCAACGTCTTCCCGGTCGCGGGCAACTATGCCGAGGGCATGAAGGTCCGCGTCCACGGCGGCGTGACCTACTACTGCGGCGAGATCGAGCTGAACCTCAGCAGCGATTACAACGGCAGCATCGAGATCATCTCCGACGATATCACCCCGCTCGAGCCGCAGCTCGTCACGGCGAAGGCCGCGATGGCGGACGAGAACATCGGCAACCTGATGCGCGTCGAGGGTAAGATCACCGAGATCCACAAGACGGCAGGCGTCGTTGACAAGATCTATGTGCAGGATGAGACCGGCACGGCTCTCCTGTTCATCAACGGATACATCACGAGCACGGACACGAGCCTCGACAAGCTCACGGTCGGCATGACCGTCAGCGGCATCGGCATCGGCTCCCGCGACGTCGATGAAGAGAGCGCCGACAGCGCCATCCTCGCCCGCCTGCGTGTGCGCGACCGCGCGGACATCCACGAGATCTCCGCACCGCACACCCACACCTGGGGCCCGTGGGAGACCACAGAGCCGGCCGGCTGCTTCCACGAGGGCACGCAGACGCGCAGCTGCTCCGGCTGCGGCGCAACGGAGACCCGCACGATCCCGGCCAACTCCGATAACTGCCCGTCCAGAGCCTTCACGGACCGCCCGGACAAGGGCTGGTACCACGAGAGCGTGGACTATGTCCTCGAGACTGGCCTCATGAACGGCATGGGCAAGGGGAAGTTTGAGCCGGATACCACCCTCAACCGCGCCATGGTCGCCACGGTCCTCTATCGCCTCTCCGGCGACAAGGTCAGCGCGACGAACGCCTTCCCGGATGTCCCGGCGAACGAGTGGTACGGCGAGGCCGTTGCCTGGGCCCAGCAGAAGGGGATCGTCATGGGCTTCGAGGACGGTACGTTCCGCCCGATGGAGGAGATCAGCCGTCAGGACATGGCGCTCATGCTGCAGCGCTATGCGAAGACCGTCAAGGGAACGGACACGACCCCGACGGGCGACCTCAGCCGCTGGCCGGATGCCGGTCAGGTTGGCTCATGGGCTGTTGACGCGCTGCGCTGGTGCGTCGGTGCGGGCATCATCAACGGCAAGGACGGCGGCCTCCAGCCGACCGGCAATGCCACCCGCGCAGAGTTCGCGACCATCCTCATGCGCTACGCGAAGCTGTAACAGAACAAAGCACAAGGGCAGGCCAATGGCCTGCCCTTGGTTTTTGCATATGGAATATGTAGGGGAGCGGACAGCCGGGCCCGGCGCAATGCTGCTGATAGGAACAGGCTGGCGATAAAACGGTGAAAGCCAAAGGTTTGTCATTGCGAGGCCCCAACGGGGCCGTGGCAATCTCAGGGAGGCACTGGCAGCCCGTACAAACCGCCGTCAAAATGGCACGCACCGATTGCGTCTGTAGCGGCGCTCAGCGAGCGCCATGCAGGTTGGCAATGATCACGGCACAAATTCAGTGGCACAATGCCACCAGATTTGTCATTGCGAGGAGGCCGCAGGCCGACGTGGCGCCCTGAGCGCGCAGCGCGAGGAAGTGCCCTTGGGGTGCAATCTCGCCGTACCCGGCCGCATCGTGGGAAAGCCATCGGCGAAAACGCAACTGCCTTCCCGAGATTGCCACGTCGCTTCGCTCCTCGCAATGACACGTCAGGCGGGTGCGGCGGTGCACCAGAGCTCTCCAGCGGTTTAATGCCCCTCTGCAAGGCGGTCACTGACCGCCGCTACAGACGCAATTGGTCCGTGCGTTTTATCGACGCCCTGTACGAACTGCAAGTGCCTTCCCGAGATTGCCACGTCGCTTTGCTCCTCGCAATGACACGTCAGGCAGCGTGGTGGTGCACCAGCGCCCCCATGCTGTTGAATGTTCCCCTACTGGGCGCTCACTGAGCGCCGCTACAGACGCAATCGGTACATACCGTTTTATCGGCAGCCTGTACGGACTGCAAGTGCGTCGCCGGGCACGGCTGTCCGCTCCCCTGCAAGGGCGTGTGCAGCCCCTGCAATTTCTTCTCTTTCCCTTTGATCCATTCTGTGATATAATGGCAAAAAAGCCCGCGGCGCGGGCGGTGGGAGGTACTTTTCATGGAAAACTATGTGGATTTTGCCGTGCAGAAGGCGGTGGAGCTGCTGGCCATCGACAGTCCAACGGGCTACACTGCCGAGGCGGAGGAATTTGTCCTGCGCGAGTTCCGCGCGCTCGGCTTTGCGGCGGAGCGGACGGCCAAGGGCGGCATTCTCATCGATCTCGGCGGTGAAAACGCCGACGATGCCCTGCTGCTCGAGGCCCACGCCGATACGCTCGGCGGCATGGTCGCCGAGATCAAGGGCGACGGCCGCCTGCGCATCGTAAACGTCGGCGGCATGAACGCCAACAACGCTGAGGCCGAGAACTGCCGCGTCGTGACGAAGTTCTCCGGCAGCTACGAGGGCACGCTGCAGCTTATCAATGCCTCCGTCCATGTCAACGGCGATTATGCCTCCACAAAGCGCAGCTGGGACACCGTGGAGGTCGTGCTGGACGAGGCCGTCGAGTCCGCGGACGACGTGAAGGCCCTCGGCATCTCCGTCGGCGACTTTGTCTGCTTTGAGCCGCGCACCCGCGTGACGAAGAGCGGCTACATCAAGAGCCGCTTCCTCGACGACAAGCTGTCCGTCGGCATCCTGCTCGGCTTTGCCAAATATCTGCACGACGAGGGCAAAACGCCCACCCGCCGCGTCTACGTCCATGTGACGGTCTATGAAGAGGTCGGTCACGGCGGCTCTGCCTCGGTCCCGGCGGGAGTGACGGAGGCCATCTCCGTGGATATGGGCTGCGTCGGCGCAGGCCTGCAGTGCACGGAGCGGCAGGTCTCCATCTGCGCGAAGGACTCCGGCGGCCCGTACTCCTACGACGTCGTGAAGAAGCTCATCGCCGCCGCGCAGAAGGAGCACGCGGACTACGCCGTGGACATCTATCCCTACTACGGCTCTGACGTCGAGGCCACGCTCCGCGCGGGCTATGACATTCGCCACGGCCTCATCGGCGCGGGCGTCTATGCCTCGCACGGCTATGAGCGCAGTCACCGAGACGGCGTGCTCAACACGCTGCGTGTCCTGCGCGGCTACCTGTTCTGATGCGCGGGCGCTTCTGGGCGCCGGCGGCGGCGCTGCTGGCGCTGGGATTCGTGTTCTATTTCGCCGTCTACGGCTTCCGCTTCGCGGGCGTGCTGCTGTTTCTCGCAGCCGGAGTCGTGCTGGCCTTCGGCATCGTGGACGCACTGCGCGGGCGATTTCCCCGCTTTTCGCGCTGGGCGACGCGCCTCGGCCTGATTCTTGTCTGCTTCGGTCTCCTGCTGGCGGCCGGAACGGCGGGCTGGGTCGTCTCCGCCGGGCACGGCGCGGACGATCCGGAGGCGCAGTGGGTCGTCGTGCTCGGCGCCGGCGTGAATGGGACCGTCCCGAGTCAGGCCCTGCGCGAGCGGCTCGAGGCGGCGCGGGACTATCTTGCGCGCTATCCGGAGGCCGTTGCCGTCCTTTCCGGCGCGCAGGGAGACGGCGAAGCCATCACGGAGGCGCAGTGCATGTATGACTGGCTGACGGCCCGCGGCGTCGAGCCCGCCCGCCTGCGGATGGAGACGAAGGCCACGACAACGGAGGAGAACCTCCGCTGCTCGCTCGACCTCATCGAGGCCGAGACCGGCACGCGCCCGGCGCAGATCGCCGTCATCTCAGGAGAATATCACCTGCTGCGCGCCGAGCTGCTGGCCCGCAGGGCCGGGGCTGAAGCACTGGGCGTCCCGTCGTACACGCACGACCGCGCGTTTTACTGCCTCATGCTGGCGCGGGAGGTCTGCGGCGTCTGGTTTACGCTCTTGTTTTAGGGAAACTCTAAAACAATCATCTGCGGCGGATGGCGGATCTTTTTCGTCAATCCATCGGTATGAAAAACTTGAAATACACAAAGTATTCCTGCGTTTTCCATACCTCGACTTGCCAAAAAATCTCTCACCATCCGCTCTTGCTGATTGATTCAGAGCTTCCCTGTTCTGAACGATTGGAGATAAGCATGAAACAAAAGTTTCGCTTTACGGCAGAGCCGCGCTCCGCGCTGTGCCTGCTTTCCATGGCGCTGATGCTGCTTTCGGCTGCGGCGCGCCTGTGGTACTATCTCGCCGACCCCGTCGCGACGGCCATGACGCTCTCGCAGGCGGATATCTTCCTGCTCGTCGGCCTGCCGGTCTTCTCGGCGGCCCTCTATCCTGTGCTGCTGGCCCTGTTCGGCCAGAGGACCATCGTGCCGCTGACTGCGCCCGTGGCCGGATTCGTCGTGTTCTTTCTCTATAAGGCGCTGTCGTTTTCCAGCGTTCTGCACACGGTGCTGTGCAGCATCCTCTATCTTGCCGTGCTCGTTTTCTTCCTGCTGACGGCGCTTGGCGTGCTGCGCACGCGCATCTTTCTCATACTGCTGGCAGGGCTGCCGCTGCTCGTGCACATCATCATGGATCTTTCGGACTACGAGGGCTTCTTTCTCTTCCTGCCGGAGCTGTCCGTACTGCTGCTCATGGCCTCGCTGCTGTGCCTTGCCCTCCGGCTCCGCCCGGCCGGGAAGGAAGCAAAGCCATGACGCTCCTCTCCCTGCTCGACGCCCCGGAGCGGACCGGGCGCGTCTGAGTCCACCGCATGAAACAGGCATAGCAGCTTGTCAAAAAAGTCCCTTTGGGCTTTTTCGTCAAGCTGCTTTCCGAATTGCAAAATCAAATTTTGCAGCATGATTTTGCAATTCTGCCGCTGCGGCAGGAGATGGAACGCGAAAGGCAACCCTGACGGTTTCCTTTCACACGATCCTTCCCTCCGAGACTTTCGGCTAAGCAGGTTTTTTGACAGTCTGAAACGCCGCCCCGATCTTTCGGGGCGGCGTATCTTTTGAATTACTTTTCAA
>NZ_DBFZUT010000041.1:0-45149 GCF_048519415.1 Faecousia sp.
GGGCAGGGGAACATGGCTCCTACGGCCGTCAGCCAGATCATCGAGGCCCTGTGCAAGCTCTTCCTTGGCCTCGGCCTTGCCTGGCTCGTCATGAATCGCCTCGGCGACGGCCCGCTCGCCGCTGCCGGCTCCATCGCGGGCGTGACGATCGGCACGGTGCTCTCGGCCCTCTACCTCTTCTGCAAGACGCGCCGCCGCACGCGCGAGCTCAGCCGCGCGGAGGGGCAGGCAAGACCCGCGGGCGAGACGCTCAAGCGCCTGCTGGCAATTGCCGTGCCCATCACGCTCGGCGCAGCCGGTCTGCAGATCATCAACCTGTTCGATGCGGCGACGGTCATGAACCGCCTCATCAATGCCGCGGGCTACACGCAGGAGCGCGCGGACGTCGTCAAGGGCGTTTATAACTACTGCCAGACCATCTTCAATTTCCCCTGTGCCTTCATTCCCTGCATCACCATCGCCATCATCCCGGCCATTACGAACAGCCTGACGCTGCAGGACCGCCGCGGCGTGCGCTCCGTGCAGAATTCGTCGCTGCGACTCATGGGCCTCATCGCCATGCCCTGCGCCGTCGGCCTCATCGTGCTGGCAGAGCCCATCGTCGCCCTGCTTGGCGGCTACACCGGCGCGAACCTCACGCTTGCCACGAAGCTCATGGCCATCCTTGGCATCGCCGTGGTGTTCAACAGCATCGTGCTCATGACGGACGCCATCATGCAGGCGCACAACCACGCCGTCATCCCCGTCGTCAACACGCTCATCGGCGGCATCGTCAAGGTCATCGTCAACTACATTCTCGTCGGCAACCCCGATATCGCCATCACGGGCGCGCCCGTCGGCACCATCGCCTGCTATGCCGTCATCACCGTGCTGAACCTCATCGCCATGCGCCGCGTGCTGCGCCGCAATGCGCCGAAGCTCCTGCCGAACCTGTGGAAGACGACCATCGCCGCCGTTCTCATGGGCGGCGCGACGTGGCTGGCCTACTGGGGCCTCGGCCGCATCGGCATGGGCCGTGCCGTCGCCTGCCTCGGCTCCATCGTCGTGGCGGTCCTCGTGTACGTCGTGCTCATCATTGTGCTCAAGGTTTTGACCTATGAGGACTGCCTGCTGCTGCCCAAGGGCGAGAAAATTGCAAAAATTCTGCGCGTTCGCTGATTTTTTCCAGAAAAAACCTTGCGTATTTGCCCGGCATGTGGTAGATTTTATAAGCATGCGCTCGGGGATCTCCCCGGAGAATGATATACTGAGAAAAGAGGATACCCATTATGAACAAGACTGAACTCATTGCGGAAGTCGCCAACAAGGCCGGCCTGTCCCGCAAGGACGCAGAGAAGGCGCTCGGCGCCGTCGTTGAGACCATCACGGAAGCCGTCGTCAAGGGCGACAAGGTGCAGCTCGTCGGCTTTGGCTCCTTTGAGACGAAGCAGCGCGAGGCGCGCACGGGCCGCAACCCCAAGACGAAGGAGACCATCGAGATCCCGGCAACGCGCGTTCCCGTGTTCAAGGCCGGTAAGGCTCTGAAGGACGCTGTCGCAGAGTAATTCTTCTGATATTTTACAAAGATTTAACAGAACATTAAAGATGAGAGGCTGCTCCGCTTTGGCGGGGCGGCCTCTTTTTTGCGCCCAAATGACGATAAAAAATGGATATTTTTCCGAATAAAGCCTTGAATTCGACGGGGGATTATGGCATAATTATCTTAAACTTTTGCATGGTAAAGGATAACGGGATTCGTCCTTTCCTGTAAAAGAATGAAAATCAAAGGAAAGAGGTAAAAGCGATGTTAAAAGGCAAGGCGAAGCGATCCCTCGCATTTGTCCTGGCTGCCTGCATGCTGCTTGCTCTCCTGCCGTCCTTCGGCGCGGGCGCAAGCGCGGCAAGCGTGTCGTATACCGAGGTCGATCCTTCCGTGATCGATGCGGGCGCGGCCCTGCTGCCGGAAGCAGAGCAGGACGCGGAGCAGGACGTTCCTGCCGCGGACGAGGAGGTCCATGTGATCATCCTGTTCGAGCAGAAATCTCTGGCGAAGAAGGGCTTCTCTACCAAAGACCTGCTGGAGGATGAGGCGGCTGTCAGCTACAGCAGCAGCCTGAAGAAGCAGCAGCTGTCTCTGGTCGACCGCATCGAGCGCGAGGCGCTCGGCGGGGAGGAGCTGGAGATCCGTTATCAGTTCACCGTTGCCGTCAACGGCGTTGCAACGGTGGTGCCCTATGGCAGGATCGAGCAGATCCTTGCCGTGGACGGCGTGGCGGATGTCTACCTGGAGGAACGCTACGAGCTTGATGCGACGGTCCAGCCGGATACGGCGACTGCGGGCGAGATGGTCGGCTCCTACAGCGCGTGGGCAGACGGCTACACCGGCGCGGGCAGCCGCATTGCCATCATCGACACGGGCCTTGATCTGTCGCATCCTTCGTTCTCGGAGGGCGGCTATTACTACAGCCTGGGCATCAGCGCGGCGAGCTTCGGCAAGAAGATCTCCGATTACAACCTTCTGACGAAGGAAGAGATCAAAAAAGCGCTGCCCAACCTGAGCATTTCCGCGGACGAGAACCCGCCCAAGGCGGACGACCTGTACCGCAATGCCAAGGTCCCCTTTGCCTATAACTATGTGGACGACGGTCTGGATGTCTCCCACGATGCCGAGGGCGACAGCAACGGCGACCACGGCACGCATGTCGCCGGTATCGCGGCGGCGAACCGCTATGTCCCGCACTATGACGCTGACGGCGACCTGTACTATGACAAGCAGGAGCTCGGCGTTACGGGCGTTGCCCCGGATGCCCAGCTCGTCGTGATGAAGGTCTTCGGCGTGGGCGGCGGCGCCTATTCTTCCGACTATATGGCCGCCATCGAAGACGCCATCTGGCTGAACTGCGACAGCGTCAACCTGTCCCTTGGCTCCGGCAGCGCAGGCCGCAGCTACGCCTCGAAGAGTGATCAGCAGATCCTCGACAGCTTCCGGAACACGGATACCGTCGTAACGATCTCTGCCGGCAACAACGGCGCATGGGGCGAGAACGTTCTGACCGGAACCGGCATGACCTATACGACGGATGTGCGCATGCACACCGGCGGCAGCCCCGGCTCCTATACGAACTCCTTCACGATCGCCTCCGTGACGAACACGAGCATGAGCGGCGTGATGGGCAAGTTCAACGGCGTTGCCGCGATCCCCGGCGACACCGGTGAGACCTACGGCGCAAAGAATTTCTCCACGCTCGATACGAGCGAGGACCAGAGCGGCACGACGTATGATTATGTCTTCCTCGGCGATCCCGTCAAGGGCGAGGGCATCTACGGCCTGCCCGAGAACTATGCAAACGTCGACGTGAAGGGCAAGGTCGTCCTGATCTCCCGCGGCAATTCTTCGTTTTCGGACAAGGCCAACGCGGCCATTCAGGCAGGTGCCGCGGCGGCCGTCATCTACAACAACGCGCCCGGCTCCATCAACATGAACCTGTCGGACTATAACTTCCCGAATCCTGCCGTTATGATCGAGCAGGCCAAGGCCAAGGAGATCCTCGCGGCTTCGACGCAGGATGAGACGACCGGCCTCTGGGGCGGCAAGATGACCGTCTCCGCCAAGGCCGAGACGCTGCACGGCGTGGCCGACGGCTACAAGCCCAGCTCGTTCTCCTCCTGGGGCACGACGGAAAATCTCGACCTGAAGCCCGAGCTTATGACGCCCGGCGGAAACATCTATTCCACGCTGAACCACAGCAGCTACGGCGTGATGAGCGGCACGTCCATGGCGGCTCCGTCCGCAGCGGGCGGCGCAGCGATCATGGCGCAGTACATCAAGGAACACAAGCTCAGCAAGCAGGAGGGCCTCACGGTCCGTGCGCTGGCCATGGCGCTCATGATGAGCACGTCCGAGCCGCTGACCGACCCGGACACCGGCGTGACCTATTCCCCGCGCCAGCAGGGCTCCGGCCTGATGCAGCTGCAGGAGGCCGTGACATCTCCGGCCTACCTGCTCGTCGGTGAGAAGGAAGGCAACGACGGTAAGGTCAAGCTGACCTTCGGCGACGATGCGGAGCGCACCGGCGTCTACACCGGCAGCTTCTCCGTCCAGAACCTGTCCGATTCTCCGCTGCACTATGCACTCAGCGGCAAGGTCACGACCATGGCCGTCGAGGAGATCGAGGGCGAGGATTACATGAGCGACAGCGCCTATGCGCTGGATGCGAACGTGACGTTCTCCGCCGACGGTAAGAGCGTCTATGTCTATGACCTTAACGGCGACGACAAGGTCGACGAGCAGGATGCGCTCGTCCTGCTGCAGGCCGCAAACGGTACGCATGACGCGCTCGACGCCGAGACCGTGCAGAAGTACGACCTCGATGCCGACGGCACCATCACCACGGCCGATGCGCAGCTCTATCTTGCGGCGGTCAAGGGCGACAAGAGTGTCGTGGACGTCTACGCCGTGACCTACGAGGTTCCCGCAAACGGCAGCATGAACGTCAGCTTCACCGTCCGCCTGACCGACGGCGACAAGGCGTGGCTGAACGGGCATTATCCGAACGGCTCCTATATCGAGGGCTTCCTCTATGCCGATTCCTGCGACGGCGACGGCCGCCAGCTCTCCGTCCCGATGCTGGGCTTCTACGGCAGCTGGGCCGAGCCGAGCATGTATGACAAGTCCGTATATCTCGAGGATATGTGCACCGAGGGCGCAACGGGCTACGTTGCCCAGCGCACGAACTTCCTCGTGCAGCGCATGGCAGGCTCCACGTCCGGCTACTACTTCGGCGGCAACCTCTATGCCGAGGATGACGAGGCCATCGCGGACCGCGCGTCCTTCGCCAATGAGAGCGGCAATACGATCTATGCGGCCGTTCCGACCATGATCCGCAATACGTCCGATCTGAAGGTCACGATCCGCAATGCCGAGACCGGCGAGGTCTATAAGACCGTCGATTACGGCACGGCGACCGGCGCATATTACTCCGCCTCCTCCGCCGCGTGGTCCGCGACCGGCACGCAGGTCAACCTGAGCTGGCGCGGCACCGCGGCGGACAACAAGACGCTCCTGCCCGAGGGAACGCCCATCGAGGTCGTCACCCGCGCCGTCTCGGAATACTACTGGGATCGCGAGACGGAGACGGTCATCGGCGGCGAAGAGAACCTGCCGGAGAGCGCCTTCTGGACGACCCGCTTCGTGCTGGACAACACCGCCCCGCAGGCCAACGACATCGTGCTGCACAGCAGCGCTGCCACCGGCAAGCGTTCTCTGAGTGTCACGGTGCAGGATAACCGCTATGTCGCGGCCGTCCTCCTGCTCAGCCGCAACGGCAAGCAGATCCTCGCGCGCCAGGCCGTCAACCAGACGGAGCCCGGCACAGAGACGACGCTGGAATTCCCGCTCGACGGCATCTACACCAACGACCTGCTCGTCGCGGTCTATGACTACGCCTGCAATGTCACCGCCTATCAGACGAGCTTCGGCGGCAATGTCGAGCAGCCTGCGGCAAACGCCACGCTCCGTGCGGCCGTTCCCGGCACGGATGACACGACCCTCTTCCTCGAGCTGAACACCGAGGACAAGAGCAGCATCAAGGCCCTGAACGAAAACAATCCCCTGCCCGCATCTGTCCTTTCCGTCACGAGAGGCCCGGAGGGCAAGCTCCTGCTCGCAAGCAACGAGCTGGATGAGGCAAAGAACCTTGTTTCCACGCTCTACAGCGTCGATGAGACGGACTACACCGCTACGAAGATCGGTTCGCAGAGCAAAGCGGCCTACACGGCTATGGCCTATCTGCCGCACCTGAACGGCGGCACCCTGCTGGCCGGTTACGGCTACAATCTCCTGCGTGTCGATACCGCGACCGGCACGATGACGAGCCTCGGCAGCTTTGCCTCCGTCATTGGCAGCGGTGTCTACATCGTCGGCATGACCTATGTCGGCCCGGAGGAGACGGAGCAGTACGGTACCTGCGATGATTTCGCCATGCTGTGCAGCGACGGCAGCGTCTACCTCTTCTCCATGGCTTACTACAAGAATGCCAACGGCCGCAAGACCTATGGCCTGTACTCCAGCTCGCTGCTCGGCAACGTGCCGGACGTGATGGCGAACTATGCCGCCGGTTCTGCGCTGTACTATGCGGATAACCGCCTGTACATCAGTGTGCTGACCACGTCGGCCTCCAAGCTCAGCTATGTGGACCTGACGGCCGACATCTTCTGGCCCATTTCGATCGGGCAGATCAGCGCGGCGCCCGTCGCCCTGTACTCCGCCTTGCAGAATGCGGCTGCGGACAACGCAGCGGCGCTTGCTCCGTGGGCGGAGCGCCAGACCGGCATGCAGGCGCTGGAGCCCGCCGCAGCGGAGACGCTGACGGCCCAGCCGCTCCCGGCTCTGCAGTGAGTGCGGCACGGAAAGGAGACTTCCTGTTATGATGAAAAAACTCTTTGCGCTGCTTCTTGCAGCCGTAATGCTGCTGGGCGCCGGTGCGACGGCTCTGGCCGCCGAGCCCGCCGGCTATGACGTCCGCGCGACGGACAGCAGCAAGACGAACAGCCTGACTGTCGGCATGTTTGCCGGGGAAGGACTGAAGAACGGACGGCTGGAGCTGACGTACCCCGAGGGCCTGACGCTCGTTTCCGCCCGCGGTACGCTGGATGCCGGGGCCGGCATCACCGACCTCGACGCCTCAAAGTCCGGCACGGTGCACTTTGCCTGGGCGGCCTATGCCGCACAGAACGAGGGCACGCAGCTCCTGCAGCTCACGTTCCGCGGCCAGCACGGCAAGAGCTATGAGCTGACGCTGACCGAGACAGAGACCGGCAAGCAGGCAAAATTCCAGCTGGCCTTCGACTTCCGCTTTGCGGATGTGATGGACGAGAACGCCTGGTATTACGATGCCGTTTACGCTGCCTATGACGCGGGCCTGATGAACGGTGTGGGCGAAGGCCTCTTTGCGCCGAACGCCACGCTGGACCGTGCGACGCTTGCGACCGTCCTCTATCGTGAGGCGGGCGAGTCTGCCGCGAAGGGCACGGCGTCCTTCACGGACATTGCCGAGGGCCAGTGGTACACCGACGCCGTCAACTGGGCGGCAGAGCAGGGCGTGGTCAACGGCTATCCCGACGGCACGTTCCGTCCGGAGGCCCCGATCACCCGTCAGGAAATGGCCACGATGCTCTATCGCTACTGGAAGCTGCGGGGCGGCAAGTATACCGCGAAGGACGATGTCCTTGCGGGCTATCAGGACCGCGGTGAGGTCGCCGATTGGGCGCTGGAGGCCATGAGCTGGACGGTGCAGTCCGGCATCATCGTCGGCATGACGCCCACGACGCTGAACCCGGCCGGCAGCGCAACGCGCGCGCAGGTCGCTCTGGTGCTCGTCAACTACCTGAAGATGAACTGATCCCGAGACCGCAGGCTCCCGCCGTCTTCCGGCGGCGGGAGCGCCCCCGAACGATTCAGAAAGGAAGGAAATCTGCATGAAAAAGCGGATGTTATCCCTGCTTCTGGCGGTCGCGCTCGTGCTTGGGCTTTGCCCGAGCGTCTTTGCGGCGGGAAGCAGCTATGCCGATGTGCTCGACACCCATTGGGCGCATCCCTATATCGAAGACGTCACGGAAAAGGGCATCATGAACGGCGTGGACGATAAGAACTTCGCGCCGGAGGATGCCATGACGCGCGCCATGTTCGTCACGGTCCTTGCCCGCCTGAGCGGCGACACGCTCACGGAGCAGACCAGCTTCTCCGATGTCCCGGCCGGTCAGTGGTATTCCGCTGCCGTGAGCTGGGCGGCGGAAAACGGCATCGTGCTCGGCTATCCGGACGGCACGTTTGCCCCCGACAAGGCCGTTTCCCGTGAGGACGCCATGACCCTGCTGGTCCGCTTTGCGGGCTGGAAGGCGCTCACGCTCCCCGAGGGCGGCGAGCTGACCTATGCGGATGCCGCGAGCATCCAGGACTATGCAAAGGAAGCCGTCGCCGCGGCGACTGCGGCCGGAATTCTGGCCGGTTACCCGGACGGCACGTTCCTGCCGCAGAAGTCCATCACGCGCGCCGAGGCCGCCAAGATCCTCAGCACGCTCATGAAGGTCACGGATTACACGCCGGTCGAGCCGACGGAGCCCTCCGAGGAGCCGACGGAAGAGCCGACGGAGGAACCCACCGAAGAGCCGACCGAGGAGCCGACGGAAGAGCCCACGCAGGAGCCCACCGAGCCGTCCGAGCCGACGGAGCCGGGCAAGACCGTGACCGTCACGTTCCGCGGCGAGAACGGCTATGCCAAGTACCACGGCCAGAAGGTCGCGAGCATCGAGGTCAACACGAACGAGCCCTATGTGGAGTTCGGCCTCTACGGCGTGGCGGAAAACGGCTTTGAGCTCGACACCGCCTCCGCCTCCGCGGGCACGCTCGTCCGCGCGGAGAACGTATTCATCCTCTCGGACTTTGATGAGGATGTTACGGTCGACTTCACGACCCGCTACCGCACGATGCAGGTCAATTTCATCATCAGCCCGAACGCCAACGCCATGTACGTCGACACACCCGTGAGCGTGACGTGGGGCCAGCCCGTCCCCGTGCCGGAGACCCGCCGCGTCGGCTCCCATGTGTCGAACTGGTACACGGACGCCGCCTACACGCAGGTCTATGACTTCTCCACGCCGGTCACGACGAACCTGACGCTCTACGGCAAGTGGGAGACCAATGTCTATACCGTGACCTATATCGTCGACGGCGAGGTCTACTATTCTACGCAGGTCGATCACGGCAAGTATGTCACGAACCCGAAGAATCCGACGAAGAACAACTACGTCTTCAACGGCTGGTATACGGACGAGGCCTGCACGCAGCTCTTCGACCGTAATCAGAGCATCAAGGCCGACGTTACGGTCTATGCTGCCTGGGCCGAGGCAAAGCTCAACTATGTCTACCTCGACGGCAAGAACGGCGACGACAGCAAATCCGGCATGACGGCGGCAGAGGGTGTTAAGACCTTTGCCCGCGCCAAGGAGCTGCTGGCGGATTCGGCCTACAAGGTCATTTATATCACGAGCATGGTCACCGTCGGTGATACGCAGGTCTGGGATCTGAGCGAGTATCCGGATGCGGTGGTCACGCGTGCCGAGGGCTACAAGAGCAGCTACATGTTCTGGGTGAACGCCACCGGTAACCTGACGCTCCAGAATATCTGCATTGACGGCGGCGCGCAGCGCTGGGCTGCCGAGGACGGCACGCCGTTCTCCAGCTATATCGTCGGCAACTGCACGTCCGGCAAGCTGACGCTGAATGCGGGCACCGAGATCTGCAATACCGTTACGACCAGCAGCAATATTCTCTATCTGCATAACGCCGACTTCACCATGAACGAGGGCGCGAGCATCCATGACAACACCTGCAAGACGGCGACGATCGGCCTTTCGACCACGAAAGGCGGCAGCAGCATCGTCCTGAACGGCGGCGAAATTCACCACAATACCGTGACCGATGCCGCGAAGGCAAACGTCAGCGTCTTGAGCGTCCCGGCCGGTGCCATCAGCTTGTCCGGAAGCTCCACGAAGGGCTTTACGACGTTCACAATGAACGGCGGTAAGATCTACGCCAACAATGCCGCTGCCGAGGGCAGCCTGAAGGGCGTGGGCGCGATCATTGTCGGTCAGTATGTCAATGCCGAATTCAAGGGTGGCGAGATCACCGGCAATGTCGGCGCTACCGCAGGAGCCATCCTGCTGCAGGGCGGCTCGGCAACGAAGCCCAGCAGCTGCACGCTGGAAAACGGCAGGATTTTCGGCAATACCGCCACGGCGGGCGCAGAGTACCAGATCTACGCCCACGGCAGCCTGATCCTTGCGAACCAGAGTATGGTGGAAAGCGAAATTCTGCTGATGAACAGCACGGCCCGTCTGCCGGTTCTCGTGACCTCCGCTCTGAAGCAGCCGCTGCGGCTGAAGCTCGAAGCACAGGTTTACATGAACAAGATCGTTGGCGGCAGCGGCTATACGCTGACCGAGGCCGATCTGGCGAACATTGAGCTGACAGAGCCGCTGGATTCCCATTACAAGCTGTCGGTCGACACGGAAACGAACACGGTTTTCCTGAATGCTTCCCGTGTGGTCGGTACGGTCGTCTATCTCGCGGCCACCGGCAGCGATGCGAACGACGGCAAGACGGCCGAGACCGCCGTTCTGACGTTCGCGCGCGAAGGAGCTGCTTATCGAGCGGCAGTCCGCCACGGGGGACAACATCATCAGTATCCCGCCGGCTTCGGCGGGCTCTTCCCCCAAGTGCCTTGTGGTACGCAGCGACGAGACGTGGTCCCTGAAGGGCATTCCGAATGCCTATGTCATGCTGGAGAACGACACGAATACCTCTGGCAATCTTGTCGAGGTCCTGAACTGCACACTGACGCTTGAGGACATCACGTTCGACGGCAACCGCTATTATCAGCTCAAGGGCAAGTACGCTACGGCAATCCGCGGTGACTGGAGCGACGGCCAGAAGGCGCAGATCGTCGTTAAGTCCGGCACCGTGTTCCGCGATTTCGACGATGATGCCATCTATGCCTATGGCTCGATCGTTACCATCGAGGACGGCGCAGTCTTTGAGAACATCAGGAAGGGCTCCGCCGTCTTTGCAACAGGCTCGGTGCAGAAAACGGACGACAAGTCTTCCGAGGTCATCGTCAACGGCGGAACGTTCCGCAACAACCTCTATTCCTGCCTCAGCATCCTCGGCCAGAGCAAGCTCACGGTGAACGGCGGTACGTTTGAGAACAACGTCGTCAGCAATACCAAGGGCGGCGCCGCCATTCTCGGCGATTCGGCCGGTGCGGAGATTACAGTGAACGGCGGTATTTACCGCAACAATGCGCTGACGGCGGAGACCGGCACAATGAGCATCGGCACCGTTCTGCTGGCCACGAACGGCTGCAAGGTCACTGTCACGGGCGGCGAATTCTACGGCAACACCTGCGCCTCGGCTGAAAACGGCAACGGCTTTGCCTGCAGCGGCACGAACGCGGCGGACATCACGCTGAAGCTGAAGGCCGGAACGAACATGACCAATGCTCCGTTCTTCTGGAATACACCGAGCAAGACGGCCTGCCTGAACATCGCCTCGGCCCTGCCCGGCGCGATGAAGATCGCCTTCCGCAGTGCGCCTGCGGCCGGTACGGTCGTGGCTGCCGGTGCGGACTACACGCTCACGGAGAACGACCTGAACAACCTGACCAGCCTGACTGAGGGCGTGCGCTTCGCGCTCGTCAACGGCCAGATCGTCACGGCAGAATAAGCAATATCCCCAACGGCCCCGCTGCACCCGCAGCGGGGCCTCAGCTTGTCAAAAAAGTCCCTTTGGACTTTTTCGCCAAGCTGCTTTCAGAATTGCAAAATAGAATTTTGCAGTATTATTTTGCAATTCTGCCGCTGCGGCGGGTGATGGAACGCGAAAGGACACCCTGACGGTTTCCTTTCACACTTTTTTTCCCTCCGTAATTTTCGGCTGGGCAGGTTTTTCGACACTCTGGAGCCCCGGTGCACCAGCACCGGGGCTTTGCTTGTTTGCGGATGATGTAAAAAGTTCCCGGCGCGGTTTGATACTGCACCGGGAGCTTTTCCGTCGGAAACGGTTATTTCGTATTCTCGAACACGTCGTGATTCCGG
This sequence comes from Faecousia sp., assembly GCF_048519415.1. Classification (NCBI taxonomy): domain Bacteria; kingdom Bacillati; phylum Bacillota; class Clostridia; order Eubacteriales; family Oscillospiraceae; genus Faecousia; species Faecousia sp. The sequence goes on from NZ_DBFZUT010000041.1 coordinate 11,632, forward strand.
ACGAAGTATTCGATGCCGGAATAGAGCGTCGTGACGGTAATAGCGGCCACGACGATCCAGTCGAGCACCTCGCTGAACACAAAGCGGCGGCCGAAGACGAGCATGAAGCTCAGGCCTGTCATGGTGACAGCGGTCTTGACCTTACCGGACCAACCGGCTGCAATGACGCGGCCCTTTCCGGCGGCGATGAGACGCAGGCCTGTCACGGCAAATTCGCGCGCCAGAACGATCATCAGTGCCCAGGCAGGATAGATGCCCCATTCGCAGAACATGGCCATAGCGGCGATGACAAGCACCTTATCGGCCAGCGGGTCAAGGAATTTGCCGAGATCCGTCACCTGATTGCAGCGGCGCGCGATCTGACCGTCCAGAATATCGGAAAGACTGGCCACGGCAAATACGACGCAGGAGACGATCTGCATCCAGCTCCAGATCTCACTGAGGTACATACAGACCAGAAAAACCGGGATCATCACGACACGAAACAGCGTGATCTTCGTTGCAGTCGTCATTATGCATTCTCCTCCATTTCACCGACCAGGTCGCCGTCCTCGGCGCCTGTGATGCGGACCATTACAAACTCACCGGGAGAGACACTGCGCGCCGCAGAGAACAGTACACGACCGTCGATATCGGGCGAGTCGGCATAGGTCCGGCCGAAGCAGCGGCCGGTCTCCGGCTCCTCGCCCTCGCAAAGCACCTCCATGACCGTCCCGACGCGGGCTGCGTTGTACTCATCCATGATGCGCGACTGCAGCTCGGCGATGATCTCGGCGCGGCGCTGCGCGACCTCCTCGTCCGCATGTTCCATTTTGGCGGCAGGCGTTCCGTCCTCGGGGGAGAACACGAACGCACCGACGCGCTCGAGCTTGTTCTCACGGAGCCAGGCACAGAGCTCTTCGAACTCGGCCTCGCCCTCGCCGGGCAGGCCCGTGATGAGGCTCGTGCGGATGACGGCGTCGGGCAGGCGGCTGCGCAGCTTCTGGAGCATCTCGTCCAGCTCGGCGCGGGTCCCGCGGCGGTTCATGCGGCGCAGGATCGCGTCGTTCACATGCTGGATAGGAATGTCCATGTAGTTGACGAGCTTCGGCTCGGACGCGAACGTGTCCAGCAGCTCGTCCGTGATCATATCGGGGTAGAGGTAGTGCACGCGGATCCAGTGGAAGCCCTCAATGCGGCACAGCTCGTGCAGCAGGAGGGGAAGGCGCGGCGCGCCGTACAGGTCCGTGCCGTAGCGGCTCGTGTCCTGCGCGACGACGATCAGCTCCTTGACGCCGGACTCCGCAAGGCCGCGGGCCTCCTGCAGGATGTCCTCCACGGCGCGGCTGCGGTAGCGCCCGCGCAGATGGGGGATGATGCAGAAGGCGCAGAAATTGTTGCAGCCCTCGGCGATCTTGATGTAGGCATAGTGCTGCGGCGTCGTGAGCACGCGCCCGGCCTCGTCTGCCGGGGCGTCGATGTCGCCGAACTCGCTGACGGTCTCGCCGCCGTTCAGCAGGCGGTCCGCCACGGAGACGATGTCGTCATAGCTGCCCGTGCCGAGCACGCCGTCGACCTCCGGCATCTCCTGCAGGATCTCGTCCTGATAGCGCTGCGACAGGCAGCCTGTCACGAGCAGTCGGCCGATGCGGCCCTCCTGCTTCAGCGCGCCCATGGCGAGAATGTTGTCGATGGCCTCGCTCTTGGCCGAGTCGATAAAGCCGCAGGTGTTGACGATCACGAGATCCGCGCCGTCCACATCCTCCTGCAGGGTGTAGCCTGCCTGCTGCAGGCGATAGAGCATCTGTTCTGCGTTGACCTGATTTTTGGCACAGCCAAGGGAGATCATTCCCACTCGTTTGCCCATCGGGGTTGTACCTCTTTCCTTATTCCTCCGGAAAATCCGGGTCGTAACGTTCGAGCGCGCGGCGGATATCGCCCCACGCATGGCCGCGGCGCAGCAGCGCGTCTGCTGCGCGGCGGATCTCCGTGCGGTCGGGCTGCCTGCCGCGGAACCGCTTCTGTAAAAATGCGTCGATCGCGTCGTCCTGCTCCGGGAGCTCGGCAAGAGCCTCGTCCCACAGCTCGCGCGGGATGTGCTTGGCGTAGAGCATCTGCCGGATGCGTGCCGCGCCGTAGCCCTTTGCCGTGCCGCTGCGGACGATCTGCCGGGCTGCGGCCTCGTCATCGAGCAGGGAGAGCCCGGCGAGCCATTCGACGGCCTGCCTGGCGTTCTCGGGCGATTCGCCCTTCTGGCGCAGACGGTGCTCCAGCTCGGCGCGGGAGACCGTTGCGGCGGACAGAATGCGAACGGCGCGCTCCTTTGCGGACGCGGAGCCGGCAGCGGCCTCGAGCGAGGCGCGTGCGGCGTCCGGAATGTCCATGCCGGGGCGCAGGCTCAGGTCCGCGACCACGGCCGGGAGCACCAGCATGGCTTCGCCGCTGTCAAAGCGCAGACGCAGTTTGCCCTGCGGTGAGCGCGTCTGTTCAATGGCAAGCAGACGCATTATTCGGCGTCAAAGTCGTCCGCAGAAACATCCACGGGCTTGGCGGGGGCGGCGGGCTGCTTGATGCGGCTGTTCTGGACCTCCATCAGGTGGGCACGGACGCGCGCCTCCAGTTCGGCGGCCAGCTCGGGATGATCGGCGATATACTGCTTGGCATTGTCGCGGCCCTGCCCGATGCGCTCGTCGCCGACGGAGAACCAGCTGCCGCTCTTATTGACAAGCTCCAGCGTGACGGCGATATCCAGCAGCTCGCCGAAGCGGGAGATGCCCTCGCCGTACATGATATCGAACACGGCCTCACGGAAGGGGGGCGCGCACTTGTTCTTGATGACCTTCACGCGCGTGCGGTTGCCGACGATCTCAGTGCCGCTCTTGATGGCCTCGATTTTGCGGACGTCCAGACGCACGGAGGAGTAGAACTTCAGGGCGTTGCCGCCGGTCGTGGTCTCGGGGTTTCCGTACATGACGCCGATCTTCATGCGCAGCTGGTTGATGAAGATGACGATGCAGTTTGTCTTGGAGACGGTGCCTGCCAGCTTGCGCAGAGCCTGCGACATCAGACGGGCCTGCAGACCGACAAAGGCCTCGCCCATTTCGCCTTCGATCTCGGCGCGGGGCGTCAGAGCAGCGACAGAGTCGACGACGACGACGTCAATGGCGCCGGAGCGGACGAGGGCATCTGTGATATCGAGAGCCTGTTCGCCGGTGTCCGGCTGGGAAACGAGCATGGAGTCGATGTCTACGCCGATGGCGGCCGCATAAACGGGATCGAGCGCGTGCTCGGCATCCACAAAGGCGACTTCGCCGCCGCGCTTCTGTGCCTCCGCCAAAACGTGCAGGGCAAGCGTCGTCTTACCGGAGGATTCCGGACCGTAGATCTCAACGATACGGCCGCGGGGCAGGCCGCCGATGCCGAGGGCAGCGTCCAGTGCAAGGGAGCCGGTGGGGATGGCATCCACGTTCATCTCCGGACGGTCGCCCAGACGCATGACGGCGCCCTTGCCATAGTTTTTCTCGATCTGGTGCAGCGCGGTCTCCAACGCTTTTTTCTTGTCGTCTGCGGGCGCGGGGGCCTCGTAGGCGGGCTTTTTCTGTGCCATGGTCAGCCTTCCTCTCTCTTCCGGGCAAGCACGGCCCGGGTGATGTCTGCGGTGTCTTTTTTCAGCTCCGCGATCTCATAGCCTGCGCGGCGCAGCAGGTCGCACACGGCGGCGTCCTGGCCCATACCGAATTCGAAGCAAAGCCAGCCGCCGGGGTTGAGCGCGGGGGTGAAGTTGCGCACGATGGCGCGGTAAAAATCCAGTCCGTCGTCGCCGCCCCAGAGCGCCAGATGCGGCTCATAGTCGCGGACGGACGGATCGAGCGTCTCCATTTCCGCCGTTGTGACATAGGGCGGATTCGAGACGATCAGGTCAAAGGTGCCGAGAAACGGGGCCGCGGGCTGCCGGACGTCGATCGTCAGGCACTTCACACGGCCGGACAGGCGCTGGCTGCCGACGTTCTGCCGGGCCACGCGCAGCGCGGCAGGGGAGACGTCTCCGAGCGTCACGCGCGCGTCCTTCACGCGGCGGGCGATGGCAAGGCCGATGCAGCCGGAGCCGGTGCACAGATCCAGAATGCGCGGATTCTGCTCGAGAAACAGCGCCTTTTTGATGGCAAGCTCCGTCACGGCCATGGTGTCATCGCGGGGAATGAGCACGTCGGGCGTGACGGTGAGCGTCATGCCGTAGAAGTCCCATTCACCGAGGATGTAGGGCATGGGCTCTCCTGCCACGCGGCGGCGCACAAAGGACTGCGCCAGCTCACAGATCTCCTCAGAGGCGTAGAGGTCGCGGTCCGAGATCAGCTGCTCTGCCGTTTTGCCGGAGGCCGCGCAGATGAGCTCCCGCGCGACGTTCGAGGCAAACTGGCCCTCTGTGGGCAGCAGGGCGCGGCGGGCGTCGAGATAGAGCTCGGCGTATTTCTTTACCACCGGTCCTCGCCCTCCTTTTCCGGCAGAACGAGCGTCAGCGCCTCGATGCCGACCTCCAGCATGGAGTCGTCCGGCTCGTTTGTCGTCAGGTACTGCAGCCACATGCCGGGAGCGGACAGCGCGCGCGTCAGCCAGTTGTCATGGCGGCCGACGAGACGGTTGAATTCATAGCTGATGCCGACGACGATCGGCAGGAGCAGGAGCTTCAGCACCACGCGCACGATGGCCTCGAGCCAGTGCGAGGTGATGCCCGCCGTGATCGGCCGCAGCAGCGGCGTGGCAAGGGAAAAGACCAGAATGGAGACGATCATCACGACGAACAGGAAGCTTGTGCCGCAGCGCGGATGCAGGCGGGTCATTTTGCGCGCGTTTTCGACCGTCAGGGGGAGCTTAGCCTCGTAGCAGCGGATGGTCTTATGCTCCGCGCCGTGATAGGAGAAGACGCGGCGCATGTCCTTCATGCGGGACACGAGGAACATGTAAGCAAGGAAGATCACGATGCGCAGCAGGCCCTCGAGCAGGTTGCGCACGATCTCATTCGTGGTGACAAAGCGGTTCAGGAACGAGCCGAGCAGCGACGGCAGCACGAAGAACAGCGCGATGGAGAACGCCAGTCCGAGCACGACGGAGAACGTGATGAGCGCGTTCTGCGCCTTCTCGGAGGACAGGCGCTTTTCCAGCCAGGCCTCAAAACGGCCGGGCTCCTTGCCTTTTTCGTCCTCGTCCTCCTCCGCAAAGAAATCCGCGGAATACATGAGGGCGGAAACGCCGGTCTTCATGGATGTGCAGAAATTGAAGATGCCGCGGATGAACGGCAGCTTCTTCGGCGACCACTTCTGCGAGAGTTTCCGCGGCTCGACCTTGCGCTGCAGGCCGTCCTTCGTGCGGACGACAACGGCGGATTTCTCCGGGCCGAGCATCATAATGCCCTCGATGAGGGCCTGCCCGCCGATCATGGTCTTGAATTGTTCCTGCGGCTGCTGTGTGTTCTTTTTTGCCATGTGTTTCCTTTCTATTGCTCTGCAATGGGGAGCCGGATGGTGACGACCGCGCCGCCGCCCTCGGCATTGGCGATGTCGAGCACGCCGTTGTGCATCGTAACGATCTCTTCGCAGACCGCAAGGCCGATGCCGCTGCCGCGCGCCTTGGAGGCGCCCTTGTAGAATTTCTTTTTCACAAGCGGCAGCTCCTCTTCGGGAATGCCGGGGCCGAAGTCGCGGATGCGGATGGCGACGGAGTCCTGCCCGTCTGCGTTTTCCCGGCAGATCTCGGCCGTGATCCTGCCGCCCTCGCCGCCGTGCTTGGCGGCATTGTCCAGAATATTCAGGAAGACCTGCTTCATCCGCGCCGGATCGCAGGGAATCTCCGGGATATCGTCATCGTTTTCCAGGTAGTCCAGTACGATGCCCTCCTGCCGCAGGCGGGAGCCGTACATGAATACGGTGTCCTCGAACTCCGTGCGCAGGTCGCACGGCACGACGTTCAGGGTAAAGCGGCCGTCCTGAAGGCGGGTGAACTCCAGCAGCTCCTCGACCATATCCGTCAGGCGGGCGGCCTCGCGCTGGATGATGCTCAGGCCGCGGCGGGCCTCGGCGCTGTCAACGCCAGCTCCGGCGGACAGCAGCGTTTCGCTCCAGCCGCTGATGGCTGTGAGCGGGGTGCGCAGCTCATGCGAGACGGACGAGACGAACTCGGACTGCATTTTCTCTGCGCGGCTGATCTTTTCAGACATTTCGTTGATGGTGTCCGTCAGCTCGCCGATCTCGTCGTCGGACTTCCGCGGGATCTGCACGCCATAGCTGCCAGCGGAGATGCGCTTGGCCGTGGCGGTCAGCTCCTGCACCGGGACAAGGATGGATTTGACAAAGTAGCGGCCGCTGACATAGACAACGAGCAGCACGATCAGGCCGACAAGCGCGGCGCACAGGCTGAAGAGCATGATCTGCCGGTCGGCGCGGCGCAGGCTCGTGACATAGCGCAGCACGCCGATGACCTCGCCGTTTGTATAGATGAGCGGGCTGGAGACTGCCATGATGCGCTCGCCGGTCGCGGGATTTGTTCCGGTGTAGGACGCGATGGCCTTCGTCTCGATGGCCTCGCGGATGTCGGACGTCACACCGGCCATACCGGAGTACACGCCGTAGGACGAGGCGACGATGCGGTTGTTCGTGTTGACGAACTGCAGCTCCATCTGGTCCTTCGAGTCAAAGCTCTGGGCGAATTTTGCGCAGGACTGGTAATATTCGTTGTAGCTCTGGCGGACGTAGTTGTCGAAAAAGCTCGTGCTCGTGCGCGCTTTGGCCTCCATCCCGGCCTCCATGCTGGAGTAGTAATAGGCTGCGACCATGATCGAAAGCGCGATCACGCAGAGAAGCACGATGGCAAACAGAATGCTCAGCGTATTGCGCAGCCAGCGCTTCTGCAGGCCGCTGTTTCGTTTCATGGCGGTTCCTCCCGGGCTTACAGGCCCCATTTATACCCGTAGCCCCAGACCGTGGTGATGTAGGTCGGGTTTGCGGTGTTATCCTCGATCTTGATGCGCAGGCGGCGGATGTTCACATCCACGATCTTGAGCTCACCGTCATAATCGCGGCCCCAGACCGAGGTGAGAATGTCTTCCCGCGACAGGGCGCGGCCGGGGTTCTGCATGAACAGCTGCAGAATGGCGAACTCCACCTGCGTGAGCTTGATGCGGCGGCCGCTCTTTTCGAGTGTGCGGTTGCGCAGGTTGAGCGTGAACGGCTCGTGGACGATGACTTCGGGATCGGCCTCGGCCGCGCCGCCGATGCGGCGGTAGAGCGCGTCGATGCGCGCCGTCAGCTCGGCGGGGGAGAAGGGCTTGGTGACATAGTCGTCCGCGCCGGTCATAAGGCCCGTGACCTTGTCCATCTCCTGCGTGCGCGCCGTGAGCATGATGATGCCGATGGCCTTGTTCGTCGCACGGATGCTGCGGCAGACCTCGAAGCCGTCGATATCCGGCAGCATGATGTCCAGAATGGCCACGCCGGTGTCCGGGTTTTCCTTCAGGCGCTCAAGCGCCTCGCGGCCGGTCCCGGCCTCGATGGCCTCATAGCCCGCCCGCTTGAGATTGATGACGACGAAGCTGCGGATGCTGACCTCGTCCTCCAGAATCAGTACCTTTTTCATGCTTCTCTCCTTTTCCTGCCTTCCGCCGAGCGGCGGAGACTGCAACGGGGATCGGTCAGGACGTTGTAACGTCGCCGGTCTTCCAGTCGTTCTGAATAAAATGGAATTGCGTGCGGATGGCATCGGCCGTGATGCCGAGCGCCACGGCGCGGCGTGCCAGACGGCAGACATAGACCGTCTCACCCTTCTGCGTCAGGACCTGCCAGCCGTCTCCAAGTGCGCTGAGGTCCGATGCGGACAGGGCGGCAATCGTCAGAAGCTCCTCAGTGCTGCCGCCGGCTTCCCACAGAAAGCGGTAGCCGAGCGTGCTGCCTGCCACGGCGCTGCGTGTGAGCACGAGGTGCTCCTGCCACAACGTCGGGATCTGCAGATACCAGCCGCCCGTGTGGCAGTGGAATGTCAGCAGCTTCTCGTCCCGGGAACCGTCGAGCTGCAGATTATACCAGCTGACAAGGTACTGATCCTGCGAGCTGGCATCATAGTCGAGCGACGGCATGGGGCAGAGCATCGGCAGCTCGATCAGGCCGTCCTTGTCGATGTCGCCGCCGTAAATGTAGTAATCACGCAGGGTCTGCACGTCGGTGTTGGCGTCCTCCGAGCGGGAGAGGTTGGTGAACACCCCGTCGCGGAAGACGAAAATATCTGTGATCAGGCTGCCGTCGCTGTACTCCGAGGCGACGAAGACCGCTGCGACGTTCCGGCACATATAGCCAGTCAGAATGCGCTTGACGGACGAGACAGCCACAGACATCGAGACCTCGCGCTCACGCTTGAGCTGACCGTCGGCCCAGCAGTACAGCTCGGCAATACCGTTCTGCGAATCGCCGCCGCTGTGCAGCACAACGATCTCCTGCCGACTGTCCGCGTCCAGATCGCCCGTGACGAATTCGGCGTATTCCGTGCTCATCAGTTCGGTCAGCGTGCCGCCGCGCAGGGAATAGACATTCATGAGCTGCGGAACCTGATCGCTGATCTGGCGGCCGACGACGAGCTCATAGCCCGGCTGATCGTCGAAGGAGACATAGGAGACATGGTGGAACGCGCTGCCTGCGCCCTGCACGGATGCAGCCAGCGTGAAGGCATCGTTCTGCCGGTCAAAGACATAGATGCCAAGCGGAAGCTCACCGGTCGTTTTGCAGTAGACGACGGCTTCGTCCTCACCGTCGCCGTCGAGGTCGACCATCTGCACGACCTGCTGGTTATCGCCGGAGACCGGCGGGGCATAGACCGCACCGTCCGGCAGGGCCAATTCGATGGCGTTCTGCAGGTCATAGTATTCCTCTGACTGCTTCGGAACGGCGTAAAGTCCCTCTGCGGGCTCCAGAAAGCACCCGCAGAGCAGCAGGCAGGCCAGCAGCAGGGGAAGGAAGCGGATGCATTTCTTCTTCATCGGGTGCGTTCTCCTTTCGCCGATATTCTCCATCCAATATTATAACATAAATCGTAACCATTGTGTAGTGGGTCTGTCATTTTTGTGGGCAAAATTTCGGCCGGGCAGGGTCATTTCAGCACGACGGAATCCTCACCGAGCAGGGCGCGCAGCTCCTGCAGCATATCGCCGCGCAGGCCGCACTGTGTGCCGCGGCGGACGCCCGTATCCGCAAAATACAGGACGGCCGCCACATTGCCGGGGAACATGTTGAGCGTGGCGCGGACCTTGCCGAACAGCGGCGACTGCTCCGACGGCAGGCGCAGATACAGCCGCGAGGCCTGCAGGACCGCCTGCTCCTGCGCAGCGGGGCGCGGCGCGGCGGCCATGGGCGGCGGAGCCTGCTTTGTGAAGGACTCAAGCGGGTCAAAGCGATTGACCACGAGCTGCGGGGCCTTTTCGTCGCGCACGGAGATGCGGCCCTCGGCTACGACGGCGGCGTTTTCCGTCAGCAGGCTGCCGCTGCGCTCGAGCACGTTCGAGAACGTCAGCAGCTCCATCGCCGCCGTGTCGTCCTCCAGCGTGACATAGGCCATCATGGATCCGTTGCGGGTCGTCTTGCGGCGGATCTCCTCGACCATGCCCGCAATGCGGACGTTCTGGCCGTCGTGGAAAAAGCCGTCGTTCTCTTCAAACGACTGCAGGATGCGCAGCACGGGCGTGACGCCCGCCGCGCGCAGCCGCGTGCGGTATTCGTCGAGCGGATGGCCGGAGAGATAGAGGCCGACCGTCTCCTTTTCCATCTGCATGAGCTCCGCCGGGCGCAGCGGGGGGAGCTTCGGCGCGGGGATCTCCGGCATGCCGCCGTCCTCCGGGCCAAAGAGCTGCAGCTGCCCCTCGAGATTGCGGCGGTAGGTGTCCGCCGCGGCGTCGAGCACCATTTCGTAAATGGCCAGCATCTGCCCACGGCCCATGCCGAGGCCGTCCATCGCGCCGCATTTGATAAGGTTCTCCACGGCGCGCTTGTTGAGGTCCGAGCCCTGCATACGGCGGGCAAAGTCCTCCAGCGAGACAAACGGGCCGTTTTCCGCGCGCTCCGCCATGACCTGCCGGATGAGGCCGCGGCCAATGTTCTTCACGGCCCCGAGGCCGAAGCGGATGCCGTCCGGCTCCACGGTGAACTTGTCCTCCGAGGCGTTGATGTCCGGGTGCAGCAGGCGGATGCCCATGTCGCGGCAGTCGGCGATGTATCCGGCCGTCTTCGTGGAGTTGTCCAGCACGGATGTCAGCAGCGCCGCCATATATTCGCGGGGATAGTGGCACTTGAGATAGGCCGTGTCATAGGTGACCTTGGCATAGCACACGGCGTGCGCCTTGTTGAAGGCGTAGTTCGCGAAATCCAGAATTTCCTTGTAAATGGCCTCTGCCGCCGTCTCGGACACGCCGTTTGCGATCGCGCCGGGGATGCCGCGCGCGGCGTCACCGTGGACGAAGGTCTGCCGCTCGGCGATGATGACCTTTTCCTTCTTTTTGGAAATGGCGCGGCGCATGTTGTCCGCCTGTCCGAGGCTGTAGCCGCCGAGCTTGCGGAAGATCTCAATGACCTGCTCCTGATAGACGATGCAGCCGTAGGTCACGGCGAGGATCGGCTCGAGCTGCGGGCAGAGATAGGTGATGCGCTCCGGGTGGGATTTGTTCTCAATAAAGCGCGGGATGGAGTCCATGGGGCCCGGGCGGTAGAGGGCGACGATGGCGGTGAGGTCCTCGATGGACTGCGGCTTCATGTTGACACACACGCCCGTAATCCCGGCGGATTCCAGCTGGAAAACGCCCGCCGTCTTGCCATCACCCAGCATGGCGAACGTTGCAGCGTCGCCGTCCGGCAGCCGCTTGAGATCAAAGTCCGGCTCGCGGCGGCGGATGGCGCGGGCGGCGTCGTCGAGGATCGTCAGATTGCGCAGGCCGAGAAAGTCCATTTTGAGAAGGCCAAGCTCCTCGATGGTCGTCATGGTAAACTGCGTGACGATGGTCTCGTCGTTGCGCGCCAACGGCACATAGTCGCTGACGGGATTTGCCGTGATGACGACGCCTGCGGCGTGCGTCGAGGTGTTGCGGGGCATGCCCTCGAGGCCGCGCGCCGTGTCGACGAGCTTTTTGATGCGCTCGTCGCTCTCGACCATTGTGCGCAGCTGCGGCGAGATGCGCAGCGCCTCGTCGAGCGTCATGTGCGGCGTGGCGGGGATCTGCTTGGCCACGGCATCCGTTTCGGCATACGTCAGGTTCATGACGCGGCCGACGTCGCGGATGGCGGCGCGGGCGGCCATGGTGCCGAACGTCACGATCTGTGCCACATGGTCCTTGCCGTATTTACCCATGACGTAGTCGATGACCTCGCCGCGGCGGAGCTGGCAGAAGTCCGTATCGAAATCCGGCATGCTCACGCGCTCCGGGTTCAGAAAGCGCTCGAAGATAAGGTGATACTGCATGGGGTCCATCTCGGTGATGTGCATGCAGTAGGCCGCGATGGAGCCTGCGCCGGAGCCGCGCCCCGGCCCGACCGGGATGCCCTGCTCCTTGGCCCAGCGGATGAAATCCGCCACAATGAGATAATAGTCGACATAGCCCATCTTCTCCACGACGGACATCTCGTATTCCAGCCGCTCACGGTAGCCCGCAGGGGCACCCGGGTAGCGCTCACGGAAGCCCTCATCGCACATGCGGCGGAAATACGTCAGAGAATCGCTCCCGTCCGGGGGCGTGAAGGCGGGCAGATGATAGTGGTTGAATTCAAATTCGACCTTGCAGCGGTCGGCAATGCGCTGTGTGTTTTCCAGCGCCTCCGGCAGGGCGGGGAAGAGGGCGCGCATCTCGTCCTCGGACTTCAGGTAGAACTCCTGCGTCTCAAAGCGCATGCGGTTCGGGTCGTCGAGCGTCTTGCCGGTCTGGATGCACAGCAGCACATCCTGCAGCTCACTGTCCTCGCGCGTGAGATAATGCGCGTCGTTCGTCGCCACGAGCGGAAGGCCCGTCTCCTGCGCGATGCGCAGCAGGCCGCGGTTGACCTCACGCTGCTCCGGAATGCCGTGGTCCTGCAGCTCCAGATAGAAATGCTCCGGGCCGAAAATGCCGGAAAGCTCCAGCGCATAGGCCTTGGCTCCGTCATAGTCCCCGGCGCGCAGCCTGCGCGGGATCTCGCCCGCCAGACAGGCCGACAGAGCGATCAGGCCCTCGCTGTGCTGCCGCAGCAGGGCGAGGTCTACGCGGGGCTTGCCGTAAAAGCCCTGCAGGAACCCCATGGAGACCAGATAGCTCAGATTGCGGTAGCCCGTTTCGTTTTCGCACAGCAGGACCAGATGGCGCGCATCATTGTCCACGCCGTGGACGCGGTCTGCTATGGTGCGCGGTGCGACATAGACCTCGCAGCCGATGATGGGCTTGATGCCCTCGGCCTTTGCAGCACGATAAAAGTCGATCACGCCGTACATGACGCCGTGATCGGTGATGGCCAGCGCAGTCTGGCCCAGCTCTTTGGCGCGCGCAGCAAGCCTGCCAATGCGGCATGCGCCGTCGAGCAGACTGAATTCGCTGTGGACGTGAAGATGTACGAATGCCATGAGGCAGCCTTCCTTTCTCGGAAAAGCGCGGCGGTCACGCCGGGCCTTCTTCGGTCGTCTCCGTGCCCTCTGCCGCCAGAGCCAGCAGCTTGCGCATGCGGTGGTTGACGGTGGACTTGCTGGTGGGCGGCTCGTGAAGCTCTGCCAGCTCGGAGAGCGTGGCCTCCGGGTGCTCGCGGCGCAGCAGGGCCGTCTGCAGGAGTTTTTCGGGCAGAGAGTCCAGCCGGCCCTGTGCCTCGAGCGTGCGCAGCGCGGCAAGCTGCTCCTGCGCGGCGTCCACGGCCTTGGTGACGTTTGCGGTGTCGCAGTTCGTCTTGCGGTTGGCATCGTTGCGCCAGTCCTTTTCGATCTTGGCCTGCATGACGGTCATGGCGCTGACCGGCGCGCCCATCAGGGCCAGCAGCTCCTCGATGGTCTCGCTCTGCTTGAAGTAAAGAATGCTGCTTCCCTTGCGCTCCGTCTGTTTCGGCGTCAGGCCCATCTCCAGCAGCAGCGTGCCCGTCTCGGCGCATACGCGCCGGTGCGAGGTGGAGAATTCCAGATGATAGCGCTTGGCAGGGTCTGTGACGGAGCCGCCCGCCAGAAAGGCTCCGCGCAGGAAGGCGCGGCGGCAGCAGTCATTTTCCAGCAGGGCAAGATTCACATGCAGTGCAAGGCTCGATTCGGCGGAAAAGCCGCAGAGCGTGAAAACATGCGAGATTTTTTCCGGGTCCTCCAGCACGAGCACGCGCTTGCCCTGCGCTTCCGGCTCCGGCAGCGCGTCAAAGCGCAGGCCGAATCCGCGCTGCAGCAGGCGCGGCAGCCGCGCGGCGAATTCCGGATTCTCCGTGACGATGCGGATGCACGAGGCACTGAAATGATTGGCATACAGGAGTGCGCCTAGCATCTCGGCCAGCGCGCAGCATTTTGCGCCCGGTGCCGTGCGGCAGAGCTCCCGTTTCACGTTGGCGGAAAAGGAGATCATGCGTTTCCCTCCCGGCTCAGATCGCGGTGGAAGACCGTGACGGTATGGCCATGCTCCCGCAGCCCGGCGGCCAGAAATTCTGCGCCTACTACGGAGCGGTGACGGCCGCCCTTGCAGCCGACGCCGACGGTCATGTCGTTGCCCCAGCCGCGCTCGGCATACAGGTCCGCCTGCAGGAGCAGCATGGACAGCGCGTAGTTCAGTACGGTGCGGCTCTGCTCATTGTGCAGGATAAAATCGCGCACAGGGGCGTCCTGACTGCAAAGTTCACGCAGCTCCGGCTCCCAATAGGGATTTTTCAGGCAGCGCAGATCGAATACCTCGTCAGCCTCCGGCGCGCCGTAGCGAAAGCCGAAGGAAAATATCGTAAAGCTCATGTGTTCCTCAGTCCCAAAGGCGAATTTCCGGCTCGAGCCGGATGCCGCTGTGCTCCAGAACGCGCTGCTGCACCTGACGGAGCAGCTCCAGCACGTCTGCGGCGGTCGCGCCGCCGCGGTTGACAACAAAGCCCGCGTGTTTTTCCGAGACCTGCGCGCCGCCGACCGTCAGGCCCTTCAGCCCGGCAGACTCGATGAGCGCGGCGGCATAGCCGCCCTGCGGGCGCTTGAAGGCGCTCCCGGCCGAAGGCAGGTCCAGCGGCTGTGAGACAGTGCGGCGCGTCATCAGCTCGCGCATCGTCTCGCGGATGATGCCGGGGTCGCCCGGCTGCAGGGCAAAGCACGCCCGGACGATCACGCCGTCTGTATGCTGGAAGACGCTCGTGCGGTAGCCGAAGCCCTGCGAGACGCCCTCCCGCCGGACGAGCGTCCCGTCCGGCAGCATCTCCTGCGACCAGCGGCACACGGCGCGTATCTCGCCGCCGTAGGCTCCGGCGTTCATATAGACGCCGCCGCCGACGGTGCCGGGGATGCCGTGGGCAAATTCCAGACCCGTCAGGCCGTTGTCGCGGGCAAAGCAGGCGAGCCGCGCCATCGTGACGCCGGACATGGCCTCGATATGCGCTGCATCCGGCATGGAAAGGCCGGTCAGCGCGCCGCTCGTCACGATGACAAGCCCGCGCACGCCGCCGTCCGGCGCCAGAATATTCGTGCCTGCGCCGAGCAGACGCACGCGGATACCCTCCTGTGCGCTCAGGCGCAGCAGGGCCTGCAGCTCTGCAAGCGACGACGGGAAGGCCATCACCTCGGCGGGGCCGCCGATGCGGAACGAAGTGTGCGCCGCAAGCGGCTCCTCACGCAGCAGGCGGAGCCTGGGCAGCGCGAGGGAAAGACGGTCAAACAGATCCATGAGATATCCTCCAGAATATCAAAAAACAACAGGGCCATCCTCCGGCGGAATTTCCGCCGGGAGGCGAACAGAAATCATTTCATTATAGTATACCACAGTCTGCCGTCCGCAGCAAGCCCCAGAACGCGGCGTATGAAAAATGGGCTGCCGCAGATTCTGCAGCAGCCCATGGTATAAACGAATCAGAAGCTCTGCCCGGCCGTCTCGTCGAAATGGCGGTTGATCTGCTCCGTGAACTCCGCCGCGGCGTTGTAGCCCATCTTTTTCTGGCGGTTGTTCATGGCGGCGACCTCCAGAATGATGGCGAGGTTGCGGCCGGGGCGGACGGGGATGGTAATGGCCGGGACCTTCACGCCCAGCAGGTCCATATACTGCTCCTCGAGGCCAAGACGGTCGAAGATCTGCTCATTGCCGACCGGGACGATGTTCACGACGAGGTCCACGGTGGATTCGTCCTTGATGGCAGCCATGCCGAACAGCTTTGCCACGTTGATGACGCCGATGCCGCGGATCTCGATATAGTTGCGGATCAGCTCCGGCGATGTGCCGCGCAGCGTGTTCCCGGCGACCTTGCGAATTTCCACGGCGTCGTCTGCGATCAGGCGGTGGCCGCGCTTGAGCAGCTCGGCTGCGGCCTCGCTTTTGCCGATGCCGCTTTCGCCCATGAGCAGCAGGCCCTCGCCGTAGACCTCAACGAACACGCCGTGGCGCGTGATGCGCGGGGCCAGCGCGTTCTTGAGGTAGGTGATGAGACTGGAGACGACATAGGACGTGGATTCCAGACAGCGCAGGATGGTGATATCGTGCTTTTCCGCCATCTGCATGCACTCGGGCATCGGCTCAATGTTACGCGCGAAGACGAGTGCGGGGATGTGATAGGAGAAGAGCTGGTCGAAGGTCTCGGCGCGGCGCTCCGGTGTGAGCGAGTGAAGATAGGTCGCCTCGGCATTGCCGATGACCTGCAGGCGCAGCGGCTCAAAATGCGTAAAAAAGCCTGCCAGGGGCAGACCGGGACGCATGACTTCTTCCACCATGAGATCGATGCGATCGTAATCGCTGGATTCACGGGCGACGATGAGGTTAAATTCCTCCACGACCTGCTTCAGCCGAACGCTGTAGGAATTCATGGGCATGACTGCGATCCTCCTGCACCGGGCGTACAGGCCCGAAGATAATAATGTTATTATAACGGTTTCCGGTAGGTTTGGCAACCGTTTTTGCGCTTTTTTTCGAGCAAATTCGGGAAAATCGCCAAAAGGAAAATTTTTTTGCATTTTTTCGATTTTCCACTTGCATTCTTGCGATTTCTTTGCTATTATGTATAGGCGTCTTTTAGCGCGATCTAGAGCGTGATTTTGCGATGATTGGAGGTGCAGCAATTGGCAAAGTGCGATTTTTGCGGCAAGGGTGTCACGTTTGGCATCAAGGTTTCTCACTCCCACAGACGTTCCAACCGTGCGTGGAAGCCGAACGTGAAGCGCGTCAAGGCTATCGTTGACGGCGCTCCCCGCCATGTTTACGTCTGTACGAGATGCCTCCGCTCCAACAAGGTTGAGCGCGCCATCTGATCTCAGCGTTATGGTACAAAAAAGACAAGCCTGCAGGCTTGTCTTTTTTTCATGCCCGCAGACCGGCACAAATCGGTCATGACCGCAGGCGATTTGCGGTATAATTCGAGCAGAGAAATGGTTGAGCAGGAGAGAAAAACGGAGCCGGAAAACAGATCGGGGATCACGGACTCCGTTAAATTTGGGAACCGCTTCCGGGCAGGAGGCGGTTCCCATGCTCTTATCGTCTGCTGCGCGCATTTGCGGCATTTGTGGTGCCTTCAGAAGCCTCCGTCATGCCGCTTTCGGACTCGGTACGGCTGTCGTCCGTTGCGGCGGACGGCTCCGTCATGATTTCCGAAGCTGCCGTCGGGATGAGGGCGGATGGCTCCGTGCCGTCCACGCGGCCGTCTGTCGTGTTCGGGACATTGCTGCGGCAGCCCGTGAGCAGCGCGGCGCATAGGGCGAGCGTCAGAAAGAGCAGAGCTTTGGTTCGTTTCATCGATCAAGATCCTCCTGATATTATGATTGTCCCGCTTAGTTTGCCCGGCTTTGCATGGCCTACGCAGGGAAAATTGTCGAAAACGTAAAATTGGGATTGATTCTTTTTGCATTGCCTTGTATAATGGGATGGTACGCCAAACTTTTTGCTTTGGCCCGTCCGCAGAGACGGAGAAATGAAACAACATATCACCAACCGAAGGGGAAGCTGACATGAAGAAACTTTTCGTCAAGAAGGATGTTCCGTGCATGGCATGTCTGGAGTGCGTCCGCGCCTGCTCGACCGCATTTTATAAAGAGTTCCATCAGGACAAGGCCTGCCTGAAGATCGTTGAGCGCAACGGCAAGGTCCGCCCGATGACCTGCGTCCAGTGCGGCAAGTGTGCTGCGGCCTGTGAGCACGGTGCGATCACCCAGAATCCGAAGACCGGCGTGTACATGGTCAATAAGAAGCTCTGCGTTGGCTGCGGCAAGTGCGTGGAGGCCTGCCCGTTCGGCGTGATGCTGCAGGTTGCCGGCGCGCCCGCCGCCTCGAAGTGCATCGCCTGCGGCATCTGTGTCAAGGCCTGCCCGATGGAGGTCCTCGAGATCCGCGAGAGCTGATTTCAGCACGCGGAGTCCGGACGAAGAACGATATCGATCAAATCGTCGCAAAACCTGCCCCCCGAAGCTTTCGGCCGGGCAGGTTTTTCGATAGGCTCAAGTGCCTGAATAAGAAAAGAAAGGGTGGTTTTTATGAAAATGAGTCGTGTATGGAGGGTTCACGCTTCCTAACCCTCCGAATCGGATTTTGGAGGAAACAACATGGAAAATCGGATCACCATCATCACCATCCGCGAAGGGATCGCGGAAAACGAAGCGGCGCTCCTTTGGGAGCAGCTTCTGAAGCTCATCAACGGGTTCAAAAGGGACATCGGCGAAGAACCGCTCACAGAGGAAGGACAGCAGCGGCTTCGGCAGGCAATGAAGGACGGGAGGATCACGTTCTTTCTTGCGTTGTGCGGCGATCATGCCGTGGGTATGTGCAGTACTGCAAAATGCTTTTCCACCTTTGCGTGTACCGACACCGGCGTATTCGAGGATTTCTACATGGAACCGGAATTCCGCCGGAAGGGCATTGCCCATATGCTGGCGCAGGCGGCGCAGAAATGGAGCAGAGAAAACGGCCTTGCCAGCATGACCGTCACCTGCGCACCCTGTGACGAGGGAATGTATCAGGCACTTGGCTTTGAGCTTCGGCTGGGTACGACCTTCGCACATATGGGATAACGGCTTCCGGATTGATCCGGCGCAGCAGTTTTTCGTGCTTTCGCCCGGAAATATGGTTGAGAATCCGGGACTGATATGATATGATAACCAAAGAACACCGAAATATTGATATGGAGGTTATGAATCACTATGGCAGAAACCAAAAAGATCCCGGAACGTGCTGAGCTTGCACAGCAGGACAAATGGGCGATCGAAGATATTTACGCAACCGATGAGCTTTGGGAAGCCGACCTCGAAAAGGCGAGGGGCTATATTCCCAAGATCGCTGCGTTCGCGGGCCATCTGGGCGAATCCGCACAGATGCTGCTTGCCTATGCGCAGATGGAAGAGGAGATCGAGGTCCTTGCGAGCGACCTCGCGAACTACGCCATGCGCCGCGCGGATGAGGATGTGCGCGTTGCCAAGTATCAGGCGATGACCGGCCGCCTCATGAGCAGCTTTGTCGAGCTGAACGCAGCGGGCAGCTTTGCCACGCCGGAGCTCATGGCCATCCCGGACGAGACGTTTGAGGGCTTCTTCACCGCCTGCCCGGAGCTGGAGCGCTATCGCCGCTATCTTCTCGATATCCGCCGCCGCCGTGCCCATGTGCTCAGCCCGGCCGAGGAAAAGCTGCTGGCCGCCGCAGGCGAGATGGCTCAGGCTCCGGACAACATCTATGGTCTCCTGACGGATGCCGATATGAAGTTCCCGGACTGCACGGATGGCGAGGGCAACAAGCATCCGCTGTCCCACGGCACCTATATCTCCTACATGGAGTCCGGCGACCGCGCGCTGCGCAAGAGCGCCTTTGAGAATCTCTATCACACCTACGGCAGCTTCGGCAACACCATCGCCGCCGTGCTGGCCTCTCAGGTCAAACAGCTGCAGTTCTTCGCGCAGGCCCGCAAGTACGGCTCTGCCATGGAGGCTTCTCTCGATGTCACAAACGTTCCGACGAGCGTCTACACGAACCTCATCGAGGCCGTTCACAAGAATCTGGACAAGATGTACCGCTATGTCGATCTGCGCAAAAAGCTCCTCGGCGTGGACGAGCTGCATATGTACGACCTGTACTGCCCGCTCATTGAGGGCGTGAGCGGCCGCACACCCATCGAAGAGGCCAAGAAGACCGTTTACGACGCGCTGGCTCCGCTCGGCGAGGACTACCGCAAAGTGCTGCAGCAGGGCTTCGATAACCGTTGGATCGACGTCTATGAAAACGCGGGCAAGCGCTCCGGCGCATATTCCGCAGGCGCGCGCGTCCATCCGTATGTTCTGCTGAACTACACCGGCACGCTCGACAGCCAGTTCACGCTGGCGCATGAGATGGGCCATGCCATGCATTCCTATCTCTCCAACCACAACCAGAACCCGCTCGACGCCGATTATGTGATCTTCGTGGCGGAGGTCGCCTCCACCTGCAACGAGGCCCTGCTCATGGAGTACCTCCTCGGCAAGACGACGGACAAGAAGGAGCGCGCCTACCTCATCAACCACTTCCTCGAGCAGTTCCGCACGACGCTGTACCGCCAGACCATGTTCGCCGAATTCGAGCTGAATGTCGGCCGCATGGCGCAGGAGGGCACGAGCCTTACGCCCGAGGTGCTCAATGCCGAGTATCGCCGCCTGAACCGCCTGTACTTCGGCGAGAACATCGTGCTCGACCACGAGATCGACACCGAGTGGATGCGCATCCCGCATTTCTATTACAACTACTACGTCTTCCAGTATGCCACCGGCTATGCTGCAGCCATCGCGCTGTCCCGCCGCATCCTGCGTGAGGGCACGCCTGCTGTGAAGGACTACATCGGCTTCCTGTCCGGCGGCTGCAGCAAGAGCCCGATCGACCTGCTGAAGGGCGCAGGCGTGGACATGAGCACCACGAAGCCGGTTGAAGAGGCCCTGAGCCTGTTCGGCGAGCTCATCGGTGAGATGGAAGAGCTGATGAAAGACTGATGGAGATTTTCCTTCCTACGCTTCACACGTTTGAGAACAACAATATCTTTACCGGCAGCTGCGGCCTGCTCCGCTTCCGCATCGCCCCGACGGTCGTGATGGCCACGCCGAAGGAGGTCGATCTGGCTGCCAGCTCCATCCACGCCGAGCTGTGGCACGGCGAGCTGTGCTATGAGCTCAGCGAAATGGAACAGGAGCGGACCTTCCCCATGTCGGACGAGGGCCGCGCCGCCATGCAGCAGTGGCTGGAGGAAAATATCGAGCCAAAGGCTATCTAAAGCGATCCGGGGCTGCTGCACTGCGCAGCGGCCCCATTTTTCCGGAGAGGATCCTATGAAAGCTGCAATTGTGACCGGAGGGACCTCCGGCTTGGGCCTTGCCGCGGCGCAGACGCTGGCGGAAAGGGGCCTTCGGGTGTATGCCCTGTCGCGGCACGGCGCGCTGGTGCCCGGCGTGACGTCGCTGGCCTGCGATATCACGGACGCGGACGCTGTGGAGCGGACGGTCGCCGCCATCGAGGCGGAGGCCGGGCGGATCGACCTTGTGGTGAACAACGCGGGCTTCGGTATCTCGGGCGCAGTGGAGTGCACCACGCCCGAGGAGGCACGCCGTCTGTTCGACGTCGATTTCTTCGGCGTCGTCAATGTGAACCATGCCGTTCTGCCGCGCATGCGCCGCGCGGGCGGCGGGCGGATCGTCCATGTCAGCAGCGTCGCCGCGCCCGTCGCCATCCCGTTTCAGGCGTATTATTCTGCGGCAAAGGCGGCGATCAATGCCTACAGCAGTGCGCTGCGCTGCGAGGTCGCGCCGTTCGGCATCGACGTCTGCGCCGTGATGCCCGGCGATCTGAAGACCGGCTTCACGGCGGCGCGCGAGAAAAACGTCCGGGGCGACACTGAGTACGGCGGGCGTATCAGCCGTTCCGTCTCCCGTATGGAGCATGACGAGCAGACCGGCATGCCGCCGGAGAAAGCCGCGGCCTTCCTGTGCCGCGTGGCGCTCCGCCGCCGGACGAAGCCGCTGTATGCCATTGGGCCGCAGTACAGCGCGGCGGTCCTGCTGAGCAGGCTCCTGCCGTGCAGGCTCGTCTCGTGGATCGTATCCCGGCTCTATGCCGCGTAAGGAGGGGATGACCATGCCGGTTGCAGCGTATTATCTGCATGATCCTGCCGCGCCGAGGCCGAACAGCCCGACGCGCATGGGAACGAACGTCCTGCTCGAATGCCGCGGGCGGCTCCTGCTGGAGCAGCGCTGGGACTGCGGCGCATGGGGCCTGCCCGGCGGGCGGCTGCGCCGCGGGGAGAGCGAGGCGCGCGGCATTGCGCGGGAGCTGTTCGAGGAGACGGGCCTGCGCCTGCCGGAGGCGGCCTTTACGCGGGTGCGCGTCGTGGATGACGCCGACCGCATCGCCAGCTATCAGGACGGGACGGTCTGGCGCATGGTCATCGTCCTGTTCCGCGCGCAGCTTCCGCAGGAGCCGGAGCTGCACTGCAGCCGGGAGTCCTGCACGCTGCGCTTTTTTACGCCGGAGGAGCTGCGCACGGCGGACCTCGTGCCGACGCACCGCGACCTGATCGAGGCCTGGCGGCCTGCGCCGCTCGAGGTCGCCGCAGCCATGCTGACGCGCGGGCAGACCGTCCTGCTCTGTCGCCGCCCGGAGGGCAAGGCGCGCGCCCTGCAGTGGGAATTCCCCGGCGGCAAGCTCGAGCCCGGCGAGACGGGTGAGCAGGCGCTGGCGCGCGAATGCCGCGAGGAGCTCGATGCAGAGGTCCATGTCGGCCCGCGCGTGGACGAGCTGGTGTTCGACTATCCGGATCTCTCGGTCCATCTGACGCTCTATCAGGCCGAGCCGCTCACAGAGCCGCGCGCACTGGAGCACAGCGCGCTCGACTGGGTAGGACCTGCCGGGCTGGAGCGCTATGACCTCTGCCCGGCGGACCGGCGCTTCGTCCCGGCCGTGCAGCAGTGGTTCCGGGAACAGAAATGAAAAAAATGCCTCCGCGCGGTCAAATCGCGCGGAGGCTTGCTGGTTTTGTACGGGTAAATGCTGTAGGGGAGCGGACAGCCGGTCCCGCCGCTGCAGGCAAATCACAAGTCAGAAAGCCTCCTGCATCTCTATCCGCGCAAACAGCGCCGCGCCGCAGGCGGCCTCCTCCGGGACGGCGGCCAGTGTGAGCGGCAGGCCAAAGCTCCTCGCAACGGCGCGCTGCAGGGCGGGATTGCGCCGCAGGCCGTTGCCGGAGCCAAGCAGCCGCCCGGCGGGCAAGCATCCGGCATCAAGCGCAGCGCGGTAGTAGGCGGCAAGCTCATCCGCCATGCCGCGCAGCAGAGCGTGCAGCAGGGGAACGGGGGCAAAATTCTCCTCATCCAGTCCGCTGAGCACGGCGCGCTCCGCCGGGTCCTGCCGCGTTCCGGCAAACGTCGTGCGGAACTGCGGCACATCGTCCGGCATGGGAGCCTCCAGCGCGCGGAGCATGGCGGGGTAGGCGGACGGGCAGGGCGTTCCCGTGACCAGCTCGGCTGTCTGGCGGAAAAAACGCTCCAGCAGGGCGAAGCTCCGCCCGCCGCAAAGCGGCGCGCCCGTCAGCAGCCAGCCGCCGGGAAAGGGGCGCGTTTCCAGCCCCGGCACGGTGCGGTGTTCCTTCGTGAAGAACGAAAACTGGCTGCCCGTGCCGATGTTCACGAGCGGCGCGTCGAGCCGTCCCTGCCCCGCGCCGAGGAAGCTGGCCTGATTGTCGCCGAGCGCGGCAAAGATGTGCAGCCGTCCGCCGCCCAGTTCTGCCTTCTCCGAGACTTCCGGCAGGAGCTGTTCCGGCAGTCCCGCCCGGCGGACGGCCTTGCGGTCAAAGTCCGTTCCGTCGAACAGACCGAGGCTGGCGGCCATGGAGGGCGTGAGGCGCGGGGCCGTTCGGCCGGACAGCCGCATGGCGAGATAGTCCGCGATCGTGCAGACGGCAGCGGCCCCGTCCGGGATGGTTCCGGCTGCCTGATGGCAAGCGAGTGTGACGAGGCCGTAGCCGGAGGCGAGGGGATAGCCGGTCCGCGCAGTCAGGCGGGCCGCCGTGCTTTTCCCGTCCGGCCCCGGCTGCGCGCCCGTCTCGTCCTGCCAGGTGTAAAGCGGCGAGAGCAGCTGCCCCGCCGCGTCCACATAGACGATGCCGTGCATCTGGCCGGTCAGGCCGACGCAGCCGATGTCCGGAAATTCCTGCAGCAGCCCGTCCAGCAGGGACAGGGCTGCGTGCTCGATGCCGCGGGCATCCTGCTTGCGCTCCCACGGCTGCCCGGCGACGGCAGCGCCGCCCGGCACGGTGCGCGTGCACAGGAGCCTGCCGTCCGCGTCCAGCACGGCGGCGGAGATCGTCGTCGTCCCGAGATCAAGGCCCAGATGATCCATATCGATCCTTCTTCCGTATTTCAATGGGAATAGTATAGCAGAAGGTCTGGGAGCTGTAAAGCTCAGGCCTCTGCTGACCGGCAAAAACGCTTGACGGCACGGCGGATTTCGGCTATAATCTCTTCATCATATCCAATTCTCAGGAGGAGGACGATCCCAATGGCCTTTTACTATTCCGAACCGAGCCACACCTTCAGCGAGTATCTGCTGATCCCCGGCTACACGGCGGAGGACTGTGTCCCTGCCAATGTTTCGCTCCGCACGCCGCTGACGCGCTTCCGCAAGGGTGAGGAGCCTGCCATTTCTCTGAATATCCCCATGGTGTCTGCGATCATGCAGTCCGTTTCCGATGATAAGCTGGCCATCGCGCTGGCGAAGGAAGGCGGGCTGTCTTTTATTTATGGTGCGCAGTCCATCGAATCCGAGGCCGCGATGGTCGCCCGCGTCAAGAACCACAAGGCGGGCTTTGTCGTCTCCGCGTCCAACCTGACGCCGGACAGCACACTGGCGGACGTTCTGGCGCTCAAGGCGAAGAACGGCTATTCGACCGTTGCCATCACGGACGACGGCACGGCGAACGGCCGCCTGCTCGGCATCGTTTCGAGCCGCGATTACCGCGTCTCCCGCATGGACGGCAGCCAGAAGGTCAGCACGTTCATGACGCCGCTGGAAAAGCTCGTCACCGCGCCAGCGCAGACGACGCTGAAGGAAGCAAACGACATCATCTGGGAGCATAAGCTCAACTCCCTGCCCATTGTGGACGCCGACGGCCACCTGCTGTACTTCGTGTTCCGCAAGGACTACGCCTCCCATAAGGAGAACCCGCTCGAGCTGCTCGACGATCAGAAGCGCTATCTCGTCGGCGCGGGCGTCAACACGCGCGACTATCAGGAGCGCATCCCGGCCCTGCTGGCCGCGGGCACGGACGTGCTGTGCATCGACTCCTCCGAGGGCTACTCCTGCTGGCAGGAGAAGACCATCGCCTGGGTGCGCGAGCAGTACGGCGATTCCGTCAAGATCGGCGCAGGCAACGTCGTTGACCGCGACGGCTTCCTGTTCCTTGCCAAGGCGGGCGCGGACTTCGTCAAGGTCGGCATCGGCGGCGGCTCCATCTGCATTACCCGCGAGACAAAGGGAATCGGCCGCGGTCAGGCTACGGCTCTCATCGAGGTCTGCGCCGCCCGCGATGAATATTACCGCGCCACCGGTGTCTATGTGCCGGTTTGCTCGGACGGCGGCATCGTCTATGACTACCACATGACGCTCGCACTGGCCATGGGCGCGGACTTCCTCATGCTTGGCCGCTATTTTGCCCGTTTCGACGAGAGCCCGACAGCCAAGGTCATGGTCAACGGCGTCTATATGAAGGAATACTGGGGCGAGGGATCGAACCGCGCACGCAACTGGCAGCGCTATGACCTCGGCGGCGCAGGCAAGCTGAGCTTTGAAGAGGGCGTCGATTCGTTCGTGACCTACGCAGGCTCCCTGCACGACAATGTAGAGATCAGTCTCTACAAGGTCAAGAGCACCATGTGCAACTGCGGTGTCAAGACCATCGCTGACCTGCAGAAGAACGCCCGTCTGACGCTCGTCTCGGCCACGTCCATCGTGGAAGGCGGCTACCATGATGTCGTCCTCCGCTCCGGCTCGCAGATCAAATAATTGGTAAAATACCTGAAGAAGCTGCTGTTTCTTCAGGTATTTTGCATATAAAAATCTCCCGGCGGGATTTCCCGCCGGGAGCACAGCTTGTCAAAAAAGTCCCTTCGGGCTTTTTCACCAAGCTGCTTTCAGAATTGCAAAATCTGCAGCATGATTTTGCAATTCTGCCGCTGCGGCGGGTGATCAAACGCGAAAGGACACCCTGACGGTTTCCTTTCACACTTTTCTTCCCTCCGAAACTCTCGGCTTGGCGGTTTTTGGATAGTTTGAGCTCCCGGCGGGATTTCCCGCCGGGAGCACTGCATTTTTTGGAGATCAGGCCTGCGGCTTATAGCTGTCCTTCAGACTGACGGAGCGGTTGAAGACCGGGTGCTCCGGCGTCGAGTCCTTGCTGTCCGGGCAGAAGTAGCCAAGGCGCATGAACTGATAGGATTCCGGGGCCTTGGCCGCGGCGAGTGCGCGCTCGATCTTGCAGCCCGTGAGGATCTCGAGGGAATCGGGGTTCAGGCACTCAAGGAAGTCCTTGTCCGCCGCGTCGGGATCGGGATCGGTGAAGAGGTTCGAATATAGGCGTACCTCGGCGTCTACGGCCCCGTTGGCCTCGACCCAGTGGATGGTGGACTTGACCTTGCGGCCGTCGGCGGGGTCACCGCCGCGGGAGGCCGGGTCATATTCGCAAAGGACCTCCGTGACGTTGCCGTCCGCGTCCTTGACGCAGCCGGTGCACTTGACGACGTAGGCACCCTTCAGGCGGACTTCATTGCCGGGGAAGAGGCGGAAGAACTTGCCGACCTTCTCCTCCATGAAGTCATCCTGCTCGATCCAAAGATCGCGGGAGAACGGGATCTCGCGCTTTCCCATCTCGGGGTGGTTCGGGTGATTTTCAACCTCGAAGATCTCCGTCTGCCCCTCGGGATAGTTCGTCACGGTCAGGCGCAGGGGATGCAGCACGGCCATGGTGCGCGTGGCGGAATCGTTGAGGTCCTCACGCAGGCAGTGCTCGAGGAAGGCATATTCCACGGTGGAAGCGGCCTTTGCCACGCCGATGCGCTCACAGAAGCTGCGGATGGAGTGCGGCGTGTAGCCGCGGCGGCGCAGACCGCACAGCGTCGGCATGCGGGGGTCGTCCCAACCGGCGACGCGGCCGTCCTCGACCAGCTTGCGCAGCTTGCGCTTGGACATGACGGTGTAGTTGATGCCGAGGCGCGCAAACTCGATCTGACGCGGCTTCGACGGCAGGTCGCAGTGCTCCACGACCCAGTTGTAGAGCTGGCGGTGCGCCTCGAACTCCAGCGAGCACAGCGAATGCGTGATGTGCTCTATGGCATCCTCGATCGGGTGGGCAAAATCGTACATCGGATAGATGCACCACTTGTCGCCCGTGGCGTGGTGCGGCATATGGTTGATGCGGTAGATGGCCGGGTCGCGCATGTTGAAGTTGCCGGAGGCAAGGTCGATCTTCGCGCGCAGCGTCATGGCGCCGTTCGGGAACTCACCGGCCTTCATGCGGCGGAAGAGGTCGAGCGACTCCTCGATGGGACGGTCGCGGTACGGGCTGCGGGCAGGGGTCGTCAAGTCGCCGCGGTATTCGCGCATCTGCTCGGGCGTCAGCTCGCAGACATAGGCCAGACCCCTGCGGATGAGGTCCTCTGCGCACTCGTACATCTTGTCAAAATACTGGGATGCATAGTAAAAACGGTCGTCCCAGGTAAAGCCGAGCCAGCGGATATCCTCTTTGATGGCCTCGACGTATTCCGTGTCTTCTTTTGTGGGGTTCGTATCGTCCATGCGCAGGTTGCAGATGCCGCCGAATTTTTCGGCGGTGCCGAAATCGATGCACAGCGCTTTGCAGTGGCCGATGTGCAGATAGCCGTTCGGCTCAGGCGGGAAGCGCGTGTGCACCTGCATGCCCTCATACTGGCCGCCGGGGCCGATATCCTCTTCGACAAAGGCCTCGATAAAATTCTTGATCTCCGGGCGATTGAGCTCGTCTGCCATGTTTCCCATCCTCTCAGGTAAAAGTACTCCTCATTATAGCGCAGTCCGCCCAAAATCGCAACTCCTTTGCATACAAATCGCGAAATTTCATCTGTCCGGGAAAGAAATTTAAAAACAATTTGTGAAAATATGCAGATTTCGGTTGTCAATCCGGCAAAATTATTATAGAATAGACGAAGACAAACAGAAGGTAAAGGAGAGGTTCCCCATGAACGAGCCGAAGTATCGCCGCGTACTTCTGAAAATCAGCGGCGAGGCCCTGGCGGGCGACGCCCACCGCGGCCTGAATTTTGATGTGATCGGCAGTGTCTGCGACGTCGTCAAGCAGTGCGTCGAAGCCGGTGTGCAGGTGGGCATCGTCGTCGGCGGCGGCAATTTCTGGCGTGGCATCAAGGACGGCGGCGACCGGATGGAGCGCACCCGCGCCGACCAGATGGGCATGCTTGCCACGGTCATCAACTGCCTCGCTCTGGCCGACAGTCTGGAGCAGCGCGGCGTTGAGGTCCGCGTGCAGACTGCCATTGAGATGACCCGCATCGCCGAGCCCTATATCCGCGGCCGTGCCATCCGCCATCTGGAGAAGGGCCGCGTCGTGATCTTCGGCTGCGGCACCGGCAACCCGTTCTTCTCGACGGATACCGGCGCGGTGCTCCGCGCGGCGGAGATCAACGCCGACGCCATTCTGCTGGCCAAGAACGTCGACGGTGTATATTCCGACGATCCCGCGAAGAATCCGGACGCCGTGAAATTCGACGAGATCACCTATGACGAGGTCCTTGCCCGCCACCTGATGGTGATGGACTCGACGGCGACCTCACTTTCCATGGACAACCACATTCCTATCATTCTCTTCGCGCTGAAGGACCCCGAGAACATCCTGCGCGTTGTGATGGGCGAAAAGATCGGAACCGTAGTGAAGGAGGACAAATAACATGGTTGACTTTAAGGACTATACCTACAAAATGGACCGCACGCTCGAGGTGCTCCAGGAGGACTTCGGCGCCGTCCGCGCCGGCCGTGCCAATGCCCGCGTGCTTGACCGCATCAGCGTCGAGTACTACGGCGTCGATACGCCCATCGGACAGGTCGGCACCATCGCCTCACCTGATGCGCGCACGCTCGTCATCCAGCCGTGGGACGGCAGCCTGCTCAAGAAGATCGAGAAGGCCATCCAGACGTCCGACCTCGGCATCAATCCGCAGAATGACGGCCGCGTTATCCGCCTGGTGTTCCCGCAGCTCACCGAGGAGCGCCGCCGCGAGCTGACCAAGCAGGTCAAGAAGTACGGCGAGGATGCCAAGGTCGCCGTGCGCAACATCCGCCGCGATGCCATGGACTATGTCAAGGCCCTGAAGAAGAAGTCTGAGATTACCGAGGACGACCAGAAGAAGGCCGAGAAGGACCTGCAGGACCTGACCGATAAGTATATCAAGAAGGTAGACGAGGCCTGCGCCGTGAAGGAAAAGGAGCTTATGGAGCTCTGAGCGCCCAGAATAGAGCCCGCTTCGCAAAAGGGGACCGTGACGGTTCCCTTTTGCGCCGATTGGGCCCGGATTGGAAAAAACTGCAATGAGATTATTCCGAAAAAAGACCGCCCCGGCGCAGCCGCGGCGGATCCCGACCCACATCGCCATCGTCATGGACGGCAACGGCCGTTGGGCAAAGCAGCGTGGTCTGCCGCGTCCTGCAGGACATAAGGCGGGCGCGGAGTCGTTCCGCACGATCGCAAATTATGCCAAGAGCATCGGTCTGCAGTATCTGACGGTCTACGCCTTCTCCACGGAGAACTGGAAGCGCCCGGAGGACGAGGTGGACGCCATTATGGACCTGCTGGAGAAATACCTCCGCGAGGCAATCCGCGACATGGACCGCAACCGTGTGCGCTTCTGCTTTTTCGGCGATCTGACCCGGCTTTCGCCGGAGCTGCAGCGCGAGGCGCAGGAGGCTGTGGAACGCTCGAAGAAATACGAGGGCGTACAGGTGAATTTCTGCCTGAACTACGGTGGCCGCGATGAGATCGTCCGTGCGGCACAGCGCTTTGCCGCACAGTGCGCCGCCGGAGAGCGCCGCCCGGAGGAGCTGACGGAGGATATGTTCTCCGATCTGCTCTATTCTGCCGGGGTGCCGGACCCGGAGCTTGTCATCCGCCCCGGCGGAGAGACTCGCATTTCCAATTTCCTGTTATGGCAGTCGGCTTATGCCGAATACTATTTTACGGATGTCCTCTGGCCGGACTTCGGCCCGGAGGAGCTGGACAAAGCGATCGACGCCTTCAACGCGCGCGATCGCCGCTTTGGAGGAGTGAAATAATATGCTGACCCGCATTCTTGCCGCCTGCGTCGGACTTCCGCTGCTGTTGGCCGTCGTTCTGTTTCTGCCGCCTGTGGCAACGGCGATTCTGTTTGCACTGGCCTGCGGCGTGGCGGCCTATGAGATGCTTTGGCGCACCGGCATCCTGAAGCATCGCCGCATTCTGGCCTATACGGTTGTCGCCGCTATGGCGAACGTCATGTGGTCGTGGCTGCGTGCGTGCAGCATCGTCTCGGAGCAGACGCTGTGGCTGTGCGCGCTGCTGGGCCTGTTCGTCTATTTCTGCGCCCTGTTCTGCGAGCTGCTCGCGGCTCATACGGAGCTGCGCTTCACGGCCGTGTGCGTGGCGCTGTTCAGCGGCTTCGTCTATCCGTTCCTCATCGGCGCGCTTGTGCGCCTGCGCGGCATGGACGGCGGCAAGTTCTATATTCTGGTGGCCTTCCTGCTGTCCATGGTCGCAGACAGCGGCGCTTATTTTGTCGGCCGCGCCTGCGGCAAACATAAGCTGGCACCCATCGTCAGCCCGAAGAAGACCGTGGAGGGTGCAGTCGGCGGCGTCGTTTGCAACATCGTGTTCCTGTGCCTGTATACGCTGCTCCTGAACAAGTGCTTCGGCTTTACGCAGGTGAATTATTTCTATGCCGCGATCTACGGCGTGCTTGGCGCAGCGGCGTCCATCGTGGGCGATCTGACGCTGTCCGTCGTGAAGCGGCAGGTCGGCATCAAGGACTACGGCAATCTGATCCCCGGACACGGCGGCATCCTCGACCGATTCGACAGCACGATGCTCGTCGCGCCGCTGACCGAGCTCCTGATCCTGCTCATCCCGTTTGCGGTGAAGTGATATGATGACAAAAAATCTGACGATCCTCGGTTCGACCGGCTCCATCGGGCGGCAGACGCTCGAGGTCGTTGAGCAGCTGCCCGTGCGCGTCGCTGCGCTGACTGCCGGGCAGAATGTGGAGCGCATG
Source organism: Faecousia sp. (assembly GCF_048519415.1). Taxonomy (NCBI): domain Bacteria; kingdom Bacillati; phylum Bacillota; class Clostridia; order Eubacteriales; family Oscillospiraceae; genus Faecousia; species Faecousia sp. The sequence goes on from NZ_DBFZUT010000041.1 coordinate 42,058, forward strand.
GCCGAGCAGTGCCGCCGCTTCCGGCCGCAGCTTGCCGTGATGGGCACGGAGGAGGCCGCGCAGCGCCTGCGTGAGGCGCTGGCAGGGGAGAAAATTGAAATTCGCTCCGGCATGGACGGCCTCATCGCCGCGGCAGAGCACCCGCTGGCGGACACCGTTGTGACGGCTGTTGTCGGCATGCTCGGCCTGCGGCCGACGCTCGCGGCCATCCGGGCGAAAAAGCGCATTGCCCTTGCCAATAAGGAGACGCTCGTCTGCGCGGGCGAGCTCGTTATGCGCGAGGCTGCGGCGGCCGGGGCGGAGATCGTACCGGTCGACTCAGAGCACTCCGCCATCTTTCAGTGTCTTATGGGCTGCCGGGACCGCAGCGAGATCCGCCGCCTGATCCTGACATGCTCCGGCGGGCCGTTCTTCGGCAAGACGCCGGACAAGCTGCGGCAGGTGACGAAGGCCGACGCCCTGCGCCACCCGAACTGGAAAATGGGCGAGAAGATCACCATTGACTGCGCGACGCTTATGAACAAGGGCCTTGAGGTCATCGAGGCCATGCGGCTGTACGGCCTGCCGCTTTCGCAGGTCGACGTCGTCATCCACCGGCAGAGCATCGTGCATTCGCTTGTGGAGTTCCGCGACGGGGCCGTGCTGGCCCAGCTCGGCGTGCCGGATATGCGCGTGCCCATCCGGCTGGCGCTGACCTACCCGAACCGCGCGGAGAATCCGGCTGAGCCGCTCGACCTGCTGCGCTGCGGCCCCCTGACGTTCGATGCGCCGGATGAGGAAGCCTTCCCGTGCTTCCGCCTTGCAAAGCAGGCGGCGCAGACCGGCGGAACGGCCTGCGCGGTGCTCAACGGTGCGAATGAGACCGCCGTGGCGCATTACCTGCGCGGCGAGTGCGGCTTTTATGACATTCCGCGCATGGTCGACCACGCGCTGCAGGCTGTCCCGTTTGCGGTAGCAGACACGCTCGAGACCGTGCTGCAGGCCGACCGCGCCGCACGCGCGGCGGCAGATTCCTGGATGAGGTGATGAGCTTGACCGTTGTTTATATTCTGGTAGCAATCCTCCTGTTCGGCCTGCTCGTGCTCGTGCATGAGTTCGGCCATTTCCTGACGGCGAAGCTGTCCGGCGTGCAGGTCAATGAATTCTCCCTGTTTATGGGTCCGGCGATCTGGAAAAAGCAGAAGGGCGAGACACTGTATTCTCTGCGCTGCATCCCCATCGGCGGCTATTGCGCCATGGAGGGTGAGGACGGCGACAGCGACAATCCGCGCGCCTTCGGCCGCGCGAAGGTCTGGAAGCGCCTCCTCATTCTGGTGGCCGGTTCGTTTATGAATCTCGTGGCGGGCCTGCTCATCATGACGATCTATGTGGCGTCCGTTTATCAGGCCATCCCCACGCGCGCCGTCGCGTCCGTCGACTCTGCCAGCGTGTTTGCGGGGCAGCTGCAGGCGGGCGACAGCTTCTATTCCATCGGCGGCGAGCGCGTCTACACGTCGGGTGACGTCACGATGCTGCTCGACCGCTGCGAGGGCGGCACGGCGGACATCGTGGTGCTGCGCGGCGGCGAAAAGGTGCGCCTGCCGAATGCACAGGTCGAGCGCCGCGACTTCGGCGGCGAGCAGCTCTACGGCTTCACGATCGACGTGCAGGAAAAAACGCTTGGCGGGACGCTCGGCTTCTCGTGGAACAGCTGCGTCGACTTTGTCCGCATCGTACGGCTCGGCCTCGGGGACCTGTTTACGGGCCGCGCGGGCCTGAAGGATATGAGCGGACCGGTCGGCATCGTCGAGCAGGTCACGGAGACGGCCAACCAGCAGGAGAGCGCCTGGGAGGGGCTGGCTGTCGTGCTGTATTACTTCTCCTTCATCGCCATCAACCTCGGTGTGATGAACCTGCTGCCCATCCCGGCGCTGGACGGCGGCCGCATCGTCGGCCTGCTGCTCACGACGCTCATCGAGCGCATCACGCGCAAAAAGCTCAACCCCAAATATGAGGCGTGGATCAACGGCGTCGGCATGGTGCTCCTGCTCCTGCTGATCGCGGTCATCACGTTCAAGGATATTTTCCATCTCTTTACCTGAGGAGGCCCGGAATGACCAGACAGATCAATGCGGGCGGCGTGCGCATCGGCGGCGGCGCGCCGGTCTCGATCCAGTCCATGCTGAACACCGCCACAACGGACGTGGAGGGCAGCCTTGCCCAGATCGCCGCGCTCAAGGCGGCCGGGTGTGAGCTGGCGCGCCTTGCCGTGCCGGATCAGGCTGCGGCAAAGGGCTTTGCCGCCATTGCGGCCCGGTCCCCGCTGCCGCTCGTGGCGGATATCCACTTTGACTATCGCCTTGCCATCGCTGCGGCGGAGGGCGGTGCGGCCAAGATCCGCATCAACCCCGGCAACATCGGCGGCGAGGCCCATGTGCGCGCCGTGGCAGACTGCTGCCGCGCCCACCATATCCCCATTCGCATCGGCGTGAACGGCGGCAGCCTCGAGAAGACCCTGCTGGAAAAATACGGCCATCCCACGCCGGAGGCGCTGGTCGAAAGCGCGTTTTCCCACATCCGGATGCTCGAGGACGTCGGCTTCGGCGATATCTGCGTTTCCATGAAGTCCAGCAATGTGCCGCTCATGATGCAGGCCTATCGCCTGATGCACGAGCGCAGCGACTATCCGCTGCATGTCGGCGTGACGGAGACTGGCACGGAATATATGGGCACCATCAAGTCCGCCATGGGCATCGGCGGTCTGCTGTGCCTCGGCATCGGCGATACGATCCGTGTCTCCCTGACGGCGGACCCCGTGCGCGAGGTCGTGGCGGCCAAGGCGATCCTCAAGGCGGCCGGTCTGCGGAAGCAGGGCGTGAACCTCATCTCCTGCCCGACGTGCGGCCGCACGAAGATCGACCTCATCGGCCTTGCCAACCGCGTGCAGGAGGCCCTGCAGGACTGCGACAAGGAGCTGACGGTCGCCGTCATGGGCTGTGTTGTGAACGGGCCGGGCGAGGCGCGCGAGGCGGACATTGGCATCGCGGGCGGCGACGGCTGCGGCGTGCTGTTCGTGCACGGTGAGCTGAAGGAAAAGCTGCCCTATGACGAGC
>NZ_DBFZUT010000042.1:0-26298 GCF_048519415.1 Faecousia sp.
ATTATAGCACAGCGCGGCGGAATTTCCTAGAACGCGGTTTGAAAATCGCAAAAAACGGGCATACCCTCCAAAAAAAGGAGGGCGAAAAATTGCTCACGCTGTTTCTCTTGACCGTTCTGATCTATCACCGCTGCTTCCGGCGCTACGACGCCGATCCGGAGCCGGAGCTTGGCCTGCCCACAAAAAGGCTCACGTTTTTGAGTGGGCCGAACCGCCTGCAGGGCTACTTATGCGGCACGGGGGACACGCTCGCCGTCCTCGCGCCAGGGCTTGGGAACGGAGCGTTTTCCTATGCGCCGCAGATCCAATGGCTCGCCAAAGCCGGGCTGCGCGTGTTTTCATTTGACTACACCGGCTGCTACGGCAGCACGGGCCGGTCGTGCCGGGGCTTTCCGCAGGCAGCGGACGACCTGCGCGCCGCGCTGCGCTTTCTGGAGGAACACGGCCGCTTCGGCAGCCGCCGCCTCGTCCTGCTCGGCCACAGCATGGGCGGCTATGCCGTCTGCTGCGCCCTGCCGGGAAGCCGGGTGGATGCGGCCGTGTGCATCGGCGGGGTGAACAGTCCCATGGAGGCCACGCTCTCGCCGGTCCTGCACCACATCGGCGTGCTTGCCTATGCGCATTATCCGGCGCTGTACCTCTATCAGGCCGCGCGCTTCGGACTGCGCGCCCTGCGCCGCACCGCCGCACAGGCTGCCGCCGAGTCCGGGACGCCGCTGCTGCTCGTCGGCGGCGTGCACGACTGGATCGCTCCGCTGCACCGCAGCTCCATTCTGGCCCATCTGCACGCGCTGCCGCAGGCGCAGGCCCTGCTCTGGGCCGAGCCGGAGCACGACGGCCACGCCGACCTGCTGTTCGGCGCGACCCGCAGCGAGGCCAACCCCGCCCTCATGGCACAGATCACCCGCTTCCTCCGCCCCGAAAAATTCGACGAAATGAAAAAAAGTTGTTGACAATTTTCTATCCTGCTGATATAATAGCAGAGCTGTCAGGAAATGCTGCTATAGCTCAGCAGGTAGAGCGCATCCTTGGTAAGGATGAGGTCTCCAGTTCGAATCTGGATAGCAGCTCCAGAAGCCTTCAAAGCCTTCGGGTTTTGAAGGTTTTTCTTTTACCGTAGGCAAAACTGGAGACCTCATCCCCTTGCGCGAAGCGCATTTCAATCCGAGGTCGCTCCGGGCTCCCGCGGAGCCTGCTCCGCGGGACGTGGACTCCAGTTCGAATCTGGATAGCAGCTCCAGAAACCTTCAAAGCCTTCGGGTTTTGAAGGTTTTTCTTTTACCGTAGGCAAAACTGGAGACCTCATCCCCTGCGCGAAGCGCATTTCAATCCGAGGTCGCTCCGGGCTCCCGCGGAGCCTGCTCCGCGGGACATGGACTCCAGTTCGAATCTGGATAGCAGCTCCAGAAACCTTCAAAGCCTTCGGGTTTTGAAGGTTTTTCTTTTACCGTAGGCAAAACTGGAGACCTCATCCCCTGCACGAAGTTTCCCTGTCTGTAGCGGCGCTCAGCGAGCGCCTAAGGCAGCTGCAGATTGCTAGGCATTCTCGCCGAACGTGCAGGCTTTCAAGTTTGTCATTGCGAGGAGCGAAGCGACGTGGCAATCTCGCAATACCATATCGGATATCACGAAAGCTCCGGCGAAACCGTCACTGCCTTCCCGAGATTGCCGCGTCGGCCTGCGGCCTCCTCGCAATGACACGTCAGGTGGTGCGGCGGTGCACCAGTGCTCTGACACAGTTCAATTAGCCTGTGCAAGGCGGTCACTGACCGCCGCTGCAGGCACAAGATGCAAGCGGTTTGTTCGTTTTGATCGGCGGCCTGTTCATATCGGCAGTGCCGGGCCGTTCTCAACAAAACAGTGCTGTTTTTTCCCGCAGACATAAAAAATAACCTTTGCCTTACGGCAAAGGTTATTTTTGGTACGCCGGAAGGGACTCGAACCCCCGACCTACTGGTTCGTAGCCAGTCACTCTATCCAGCTGAGCTACCGGCGCGTACGCACTCAACGTGCTCCAATATACTACCACAACGCCCCACAAATTGCAAGCACTTTTTTCGAAAATCGCGAGAAATTTTCCGCAGCCCCTTTGGCGCTTGACAAACGCCATCGAAATCCCGTACGATAAGGAAAACGATTCAGAAAGGACCGCTGCCCATGAAACGTACCCTTGCCATGCTGCTGGCCCTTGCGCTGCTGCTCCTGTGCGCCTGCTCCGCCGCGCCGGAGCCGACGCAGCCCGCAGCGGAGCCGCCGGTGGAAACGGCGGAAACGCTCCCCGACCACACCGCGCAGGATGATGCGGCATCCGAGCCAGCACAGCCGCTGTTCTGGCAGGTCAGCGGAAACGGCTATTCCGGCTCGTTCTACCTGCTCGGCTCCATCCACGTCAGCGACGGCCTCACCTATCCGCAGGAGCTTCTGGACGCCTATGCCGCCTGCGACACGCTGGCCGTGGAGAGCGACGTTCTCGCGCTGGAGGCAGACCTGTCGGCGCAGGTCGAAATGATGCGCTGTCTTGTCTACACCGACGGCACGACCATCGACGCCCATCTGGACGCGCAGACCTACGCCGACGCGAAGCAGGTGCTGACGGACCTCGGCGGCTATCAGACCATGCTCGACCACTACATGCCCATTTTCTGGTATTTGCTGGCAGGAAATCTGGCGCTGGCGCAGACGCGCTTCTCGCCGGACGGCGGCGTGGACCGCTATTTCCTGCAGATGGCAAAGGCCGACGGCACGGAAATTTTGGAGGTCGAGCAATACACGGACGTCTACCGCGCGCTCGGCGCGCTGTCCGAGGAGACACAGGTCTACGCTCTGCAGCAGGCCATCCGTCCGGAGGTCCTTGCCGCCACGGAGGAGGACACCGCGGCGCTGCTGGATGCATGGTGCAGCGGCGACGAGGCCGCGATCATCGATCTGCTGGAGGCTGAACCGGACGAGCCGCTCACGCCGGAGGAAGAGGCAGCCGCGGAAGAATTCGGCCGCACCCTTGTGACGGACCGCAACGCCGTCATGATCCGGGCGGCGGACGAAGCCCTGCGCGCCGGGAAGAACGTGTTCTATATCGTCGGGATCGCCCATATGCTGGGCGAGGGCGGCATTGTCGAAGGGCTCCGCCAGCTTGGCTATACCGTCACGCAGGTATCATATACAAGTTAAATTTCATATCAAACGGGCCGCTGCGATGCAGCGGCCCGCTGTTTTTCACTTTGCCGAAAGGTCGACGGCACGGCGGACGATGCTCATCGCCGGGACCGGGCGCGGCAGCTGCATGCGGAACACCATCTGCGGCGTGCGCGGCTCGCGCAGCGGCAGTCCGTCCGCATCCTGCATGACCGGCACGGTCACGGAAAACGGGCGCGTATCCGGGCCAACGATCTCGACCTCGTCCCCGGCGGCAAACTTGTTGCGCAGCGAGAGCGTGGCCAGTCCGTCCGGCATGCAGTCCGTCACGATGGCGCAGACCTGCCAGTCGCGGATATAGCGGGAGCTTTCCGTATACTGCCCCGGCTGGCCGAAGAAGAAGCCCGTGCTGTAGCGCCGGTGCGAGACATGCTCCACCTCGTCGCGCCAGACCGGGTCGACCGGCTCCCCGGCGGCGACGGCATCGAGCGCGTGGCGGTAGGCCCCTGTGATGATGGCAGCATAGTAGGCCGATTTGGCGCGGCCCTCGACCTTGATGCAGTCCACGCCGGCCTCCGCCAGCTCTGCCAGATGGTCGATCATGCACATATCGCGGGAATTCATGATGTAGGTGCCCTTTTCGTCCTCGAACACAGGGAAATACTCGCCGGGGCGCTTTTCCTCCATGAGGGCGTACTGATAGCGGCAGGGCTGCGCGCATGCGCCGCGGTTGCTGTCGCGGCCCGTCATATAGTTGGACAGCAGGCAGCGGCCGGAGTACGACACACACATGGCCCCGTGCGCAAACGTCTCCAGCTCCAGCTCCGGCGGCGTATCGCGGCGGATGACGCGGATCTCCTCGAGAGAAAGCTCCCGTGCCAGCACAACGCGCTTTGCGCCGAGCTCATGCCACGCGGCCGCGCAGGCGGCGTTCGCGATGCTGACCTGCGTGGAAATGTGCAGCTCACAGTTTGGGGCCTCGCGCTGCGCCATGCGGAACACACCGAGGTCCGCAAGGATGAGTGCGTCAACGCCGCTGTCGTTCAGCAGGCGCAGGTGTGCCGGGAGCGCGGGGAGCTCGTCCCCGCGCGGCATGGTGTTGACCGTGACGTGCACGCGCACGCCGTGCGCATGGGCAAAGGCGACAGCCTCCGGCAGCTCCTCTGGGGAGAAATTCCCCGCAAAGGAGCGCATACCGAAGCTCGTTCCGGCGAGATAGACGGCGTCCGCACCATAGAGGACAGCCATGCGCAGCCGCTCCATGTCTCCGGCGGGCGCGAGCAGTTCGGGCTTACGCATCGTTCTGCCCCGCCAGGAAGGCCTGATGCTCGTCATAGCTCTCGGAGAAGTGATGCAGGCCCGTGGAGTCGTCGAGCGCATAGTAATAATAGCTCGTATCGGCCGGGTTCAGCGCCGCGGAGATGCTTGACAGGCCGGGGTTGGAGATCGGTCCGGCGGGCAGGCCCGTGCGGTTATAGGTGTTGTAAGGGCTGTCGATCTGGGTGTCCTCATACGTCAGCGCGCCGTCGACGCCGCCGAGCGCATAGACGATCGTTGCGTCGATGTTCAGGTACGGATAGTTTGCGGGATCGCACAGGCGGTTATAGATAACGGAGGCGATGGTGCTGCTCTCCTTGGCGGAGGCTGTCTCCTTCTCGATCATGGAGGCGACGGTGACGAGATCATAGATCGTCATACGGTGGGCCTCGATATAGCTCTCGTCATAGCCCTTTGCGGTCCAGCGCTCGGCAAGCGCCGTGTTCAGCGTTTCGAGCTGGGCGGAAGCATCGTCCGAGAACTTGCGGTTGAAATTCGACAGCAGCTTCTCGAGCACGCGGTCGGGATCGTCGTTGACATAGAAATCATAGGTATCCGGGAACAGGAAGCCCTCGAGGCGGTTCGTCTCGCCATAGGGGATGTCTTCCAGGAACCAGTAGTCAAAATGCGTGTTTGCGGCGCTCTCGCCGAGCTTTTCGGCCGTGCAGACCTCGTTTTTCTCCAACAGGGCGAAGATCTGCGCGCATGTTGCGCCCTCCGGCAGCATGACGCGCACGGTCGTGCGGGTGCCGCCGCTCTCCGTCATGCCGCTGACAAGGGCATGATAGTCATAGTTATAGGCCAGCTCATAGGTTCCCGCGTCCATGCGGCCCGCGGAATGCGTAAACTTGCAGTAGAGCTTGAAAAGCCACGGGTACTGGATGAGGCCGTTTTCGTGCAGCATATCGGTGATGGCATCGAGCGAGGCATTCTCCGGCACGGTGACCTGAATGGTATCGCTCGAGCGGCCGAAGGCCAGCACATCCGTCGCGCAGGCCCAGGCGGCATACCCGGCCCCGACGGAGACGACGGCGACGATCACCACATAGAGGATGATCTTCACGAACAGCGGCACGATGCGCTTGTGGCGCTTGCGGGGCGGCTCCGGAGGGAGCTCCTCCTCCGGCTGCGGCTCCTCGAATTCGCCGTAGTCATCGAACGTGTGGCCGAAATCCGGCGTAAAATCGTCCGGCTCCGGCGTCCCCGGTTCGGCGGCCTGCTGCGGCTCGTCCGGCGTTTTGTCCAGCTCGGCGCGCGCTTCGGCCAGGATCTCGTCGATGGACCGGCCGTCGCTGCGATGTTCCTCAGTCATGGGATGCCTCCTCCCCGTTCCAGACGACCTGCGCAGCGATGCGTGCAGCCGTTTCCGCGCCGCACAGCGCCTCGACGAGCGCCAGCCCGAAGGCAAAGGCACTTCCGGCGGCGCGGCCCGTGATGAAATTCCCGTCGCGCACGACGCCAGCATTCTGCATGACGGCCCCGCACATTTCCGGCTCCATGCCGGGGTAGCAGGTGGCGCGGCGGCCCTCCAGCAGGCCAAGCTCCGCCAGCACCGTCGGCGCGGCGCAGATGGCGGCGACCCATTTTCCGGCCTGCGCCATTTCCCGTGCGGCACAGAGCACCGGTTCGCAGCCGCGGATGGAGCGGACGCCTCCCAGCCCGCCGGGCAGGATGAGCATGTCCGCCTTCGTCAGCTCGGCCGCTTCCGCCGCGCAGTCCGCATGGACCGGGATGCCGTGGCTGCCGGGGATGTCCGTCCCGCCGATGCCGGCGAGGCGTACCTCGACCCCCGCGCGGCGCAGCAGATCGCAGGGCACGATGGCCTCCGCTTCTTCAAAACCGGCTCCAAGGATGAGATATACCATGTGTCAGTTCTCCTTCAGGCATTCCTGCACGCGCAGGAAAATTTCGTTGTGGATGTCGTCGATCGAGCGCATTTTACCGTCCTTTGCGCAGGCGATGACCGTCCAGCCGTAGTACTTTGCCGCCTGCAGGCCCGTGGCGCGGCAGCGGCGCAGATAGTCCATATTCTGCTCGTGGATGTCCGCGTGCGTATGCGTATCGTGCTCGCGGCGGCGCAGCATCTGGCCCGTCAGCTCCGTCGGCACATCGAGATACAGCACGAGGTCCGGCACGGGCAGGCCCATGTGGCGGTACTCGAGATCATAGAGCCACGCAAAAAACTTCTCGCGGTCCTGCTCCGGCTCCTTCGAGGCCTGATGGACGGCGTTTGAGGTCGTATAGCGGTCGGAGAGCATCAGGCCGCCGTTCCGGTAATACTCGCCCCAGACCTTGCGGAAGGCCGCAAAGCGGTCGACCGCATAGAAGGTCGAGGCCGTGTAGGCGTTGACGTCCGAGGGACGCGCGCCGAACTCGCCGCCGAGATACATCCGGATGAGGGCGGACGACGGCTCCGTATACTGCGGGAAGACCATCGTGCGGAAGTCCACGCCCCGCGCCTCCAGCCGGCGGGTCAGGAGCGAAAACTGCGTGGATTTGCCCGAGCCGTCCGTTCCTTCAAAAACGATCAGTTTGCCCATGGGTCACCCCTTCTTTCCGCGCGCCCGCCATGCGGCGAACACGAATTTCGGCAGGCGCATCATGCGCCCGATGCGGCTCGGCTCGCGCAGCAGGCGATAGAGCCACTCCAGCTGCAGGCGGATCATCCACTTCGGCGCACGGCGCACCGTCCCGGCAAAGCCGTCCAGACTGCCGCCGAGGCCGATCATCAGGCGGACGTTCAGCTCCGCGCGGTGGTCGTGCATGAAGCACTCCTGCTTCGGCGCGCCGAGGCAGACGAACACGACGTCGGCTCTTGCCTCGTTGATGCGCGCGATGACGGGAGCTTCGTCCTTGAAATAGCCGTCCGCCGTGCCGCAGATACACAGCTTCGGGTGGGTCTTCTTCATATTCTCGGCCGCCTGCTCCGCGATGCCGGGCTTTCCGCCCAGAAGATACAGTCTGCCGCCCGTCTCCTCGAGCACGCCGAGCAGGTTCGCGGCAAAATCGATGCCCGCGACCTTCTCCTTCAGCGGCGTTCTGAGGATCTTCGCCCCCAGCACGACGCCCGCGCCGTCCGGCAGGACGAGCGAGGCCTCGTTCAGGATCGCGCGGAACGACTCGTCATGCAGGGCCTCATAGGCCATTTCGGCATTCGGCGTCACACAGTACGAGGCCTCGGGCCGCTGCAGCAGCGCCCGCGCCGTATCGAGCGCCTCCGCCATGGTCACATTATCATATTGTACGCCCAGAACATTCGTCTTCATGCGCACACCTCTTCCATTATCGTTTTCGTATCTTTTATTTTACCATACTTGCCCGCCCTTGTCTACTCCCGGCGGGCCGTGCGGCGCGCACATTTCTTTCCGCCGCGCATACTATGGGGTAAAAGCGGGCCGGCACGGCTGTACTCCGCTTTTAACTGAGGCAGCACCGCATAATTCCCCTTCAGCCTTCGCTGAATGCTCTTGCTGAATTGAGCGGTATTGCCCTGATTCTTCCGGGAGGTTATCGTATGCCAGACAAACCCCTTGAGCAGGCCTGCGATGCGCGTGTCTGCATTCATACCGATCAGATTCTGGACAGCTGCATGGATAAGGACTGCGTGGAGGATCTGCGCGTCTATCTCACCCGCGAGTCGCAGGCGGCGCTCGACCGCTCCACCGGCGCCAAGACCCGCTGCGCCGAGCTGCTGTTCGCGCGCGTGGAGGTCGAGCCGCTGGCCTATAAGCGCGGGCACTATGCGGTCGACCTGACGTTCTACTACCGCATCCTCGGCGATGCGACCGTCGGCGGAACGCGCCCCGTCACCATCACCGGCCTTGCGGTCTTCACAAAGCGCGTTGCGCTCTACGGCGGGCGCGGCAAGGCAAAGACGTTCTCGAGCACGGACGCGCTGCCCACGCCGGACGGCCTGCTGCAGGACCGCCTCCCCGTCGGTGTCGTCGAGGCCCTCGACCCGATGATCCTGGCCTCGAAGGTCCGCGAGGTCTGCGACTGCTGCCGCTGCGAGACGGAGCTGACGGAGATCCCGCCCGCCATTGCCGAGGCGCTCGGCGAGGAGCTCGTGCTCACGGGCGGCACGCGGCGGCTGTATGTGACGGTCGGGCAGTTTTCGACTGTGCGGCTCGAGCGCGGCGCGCAGCTGGCCGTCCAGAGCGGCGGCTACTGCATGCCCACGCGCGAGTGCTGCGACGACGAGGGCTGCGAGGAGGACCCCTGCGAGCTGTTCAGCCGGGTGGACTTCCCCGTCCGCGCCTTCTATCCTGAGGGGAGCGACTGCGGCGGAACGAGCTGCTGCGGCAGCTGCGGAAAGTAAGCGGGGAGAAACGAGCAGCGGCGCGTTTGCGCCGCTGCTCTGGCCGTCAGAACGGAACAGGGTTCCGGAATTGTCATTGCGAGGCCCCGAAGGGGCCGTGGCAATCTCGCAGTACCATATTGGATAACAAGCAGGCCTCGGCGAAAACGTAACCGGTTACAGGAGATTCCCACGTCGCTTCGCTCCTCGGAATGACAAAATCGGAAGCCTGCCGGTGCGCCGCTGCTCAGCCTATATATCAGGTGTTCCGCTTCTGCGGCTCAAAGTGCACATCGAGCTGCGGGTAGGGGATGGCGATGCTGCGGGCGTCCAGCTCGCGCTTGACGGCCTCGTTCACGGCGAAGCGCACGTCGAGGTAGTCGCCGCTTGCGGTCCACAGCATCAGAAGGTACTGGATGCTGCTGTCCTGATAGTTGTTCAGCACGACCAGCGGGGCAGGATCCTGCAGCGCCTTTGGGTGCTGCGCCGCGGCGAGCAGGGCCTCGCGGACCTTCTCCGCCGGAGCGTCATACGACACGCCGATATAGAGGTCCACGCGGCGGCGGCCCTCGACGGAATAGTTGCAGATGCGCGCCGAGGCGGCGTCGCTGTTCGGGATGTAGATGCGCTTGCCGTCGACCGTAGCGAGCTTCGTATACGAAACGCTGATCTCCTCCACGGTGCCGCTGTCGCTGCCGATCTCCACAAAGTCGCCGACGTGGAACGGGTGCGTCGTCAGGAGCGTCACGCTGCCGACAACGTTGGAAAGCGCGTTCTGCACGGCAAGCGAAATGGCAAGGGAGACGACACTCAGGATGGCGACGAGCGACGTGACGTCCACGCCGAGGGAGCTTGCCGCCACGAGCACGAGGATGGTATAGAGCAGGGCTCGCATGGCCGCCCGCAGGAACGAGAACATCGTCCGCTCCAGCCGGGAACGTTCGAGCACGCGGTCAAACAGCTTCAGCAGCAGCTTGACGAGCAGAAGCCCGATCACGACGATGAGGATGACCGGGACGAGCTTCTGCAGCGTCAGAGATGCAAAAAATTTCTTGATGGAAGCCAGATCCATGGCTTACGGCTCCGCTTCCGGCAGGGTCTCCTGCTTGGACCCCCGCAGGCGCTTGTCGGCATCGACATACTGCATGAGCTCGTCGCCCGTGATGGTCTCCTTCTGGAGCAGATACAGGGCGACCTCGTCGAGCAGGCCGCGGTTTTCGGTCAGAATTTTCTTGGCCTGATCGTAGCTGTCGTTCAGGAGCTTGCGGACCTCTTCGTCCGCGGCGGCGGCCGTCGTCTGGGCGCAGTCGGTGTAGGACTGGCCGTCGAGGTACTCGTTGCCCTTCGTCGTCAGCGCCATGAGGCCGATGCGGTCGCTCATGCCGTACTGCATGACCATCTTGCGGGCCAGATCCGTCGCGCGCTCGATGTCGTTCGACGCGCCGGTCGTCTCAATGCCGAACACGGTCTGCTCCGCAGCGCGGCCGCCGAGCATGGTGCGCAGCTCCACGAGCAGCTCGTCGCGGGAATTGAGGTACTTTTCCTCCTCCGGCATCTGCATGGTGTAGCCCAGCGCGCCGGACGTATGCGGGACGATGGTGATCTTGGAAACGGGCTGCGTGTGCTTCTGCAGCGCGGCCACGAGCGCATGGCCGACCTCGTGATAGGCCACGATGCGCTTTTCGATGTCCGTCAGAACGGTGCCCTTCTTCTCGGTGCCCGCGATGACGACCTCGAACGACGTCAGCAGGTCCTCCTGATTCACGGTCTGGCGGCCCATGCGCACGGCGCGCAGCGCCGCCTCGTTGACGAGGTTGGCAAGGTCCGCGCCGACCGCGCCGGCCGTGGCCTGTGCGATCTTCTTGAGGTCGACGTCCTCGGCAAGGCGGATGTTGCGCGTGTGGACGAGCAGGGTCTGGTAGCGCCCCTCCAGATTCGGGCGGTCAACGATGATGCGGCGGTCAAAGCGGCCCGCGCGCAGCAGGGCCTTATCGAGAATTTCCGGGCGGTTCGTCGCCGCAAGGATCACGACGCCCTTTGAGGAATCGAAGCCGTCGATCTCGGCAAGCAGCTGGTTCAGGGTCTGCTCGCGCTCGTCGTTGCCGCCGAGGCGGCTGTCACGGCTGCGGCCGATGGCGTCGATCTCATCGATAAAGATGATAGCCGGGGCGACCTTGCTGGCCTCCTGGAACAGATCGCGCACACGGCTCGCGCCGACGCCGACGAACATTTCCACGAAGTCTGAGCCGGAGATGGAGAAGAACGGCACACGGGCCTCACCCGCCACGGCCTTGGCCAGCAGCGTTTTGCCGGTGCCGGGGGAGCCGACGAGCAGCGCGCCCTTCGGCAGCTTTGCGCCGATGGCGGCATATTTCTGCGGATTATGCAGAAAATCGATGATCTCGACAAGCGATTCCTTCGCCTCGTCCTGACCGGCGACATCGCGGAACGTCACGCCGGTCTCCTTTTCCATATAGACCTTGGCCTTGCTCTTGCCGATGCTGCCGATGGCACCAAAGCCGCCGGCTCCGCCGCCGCTGCGCGAGATGATGAAGCGCATGAGCAGGCTGAGCAGCGCCAGCATCAGCAGCGGGAACAGCACCCACGAGAACAGGAACGTGAACGTGCTGTTCTCGACGATCTCGCCGCTGAACTCCACCTGATTGTCCTCCAGCGTCGAAATGAGGGACGTCAGATCCACATTGGGCAGCAGGCCGGTGTAATACACGGTGCGCTGTGACTTCGACAGGGCCATCTCATCCCGGCGCAGGAACTGGATGCGGTCGGACTGGATCTCGACCTGCGAAATGGCATCGGTCTCCACTGCACTGAGGAAGGCATCATAGGTGACCTGCTTCTCTCCGGCGGAGAACACATTGCTGAGCAGGCTGTTGAACAGCAGTGTCACGGCAACGGCAATGATCAAGATCGTCAGAATGGAAAATCTGCGGCGGTCGCCGTTGCGGTTATCATTATTATTATTTCCGTTTGGTCTGTTTTGCGGGCTTTGATTCGCCATGGAATCGGCCTCCTTTCGCTTCTCCTGCATCATACCATATTTTGGTGCTTTCTGCAATTCTCACTGCAAAATGTGCTGTAAATTTTCTGTGAATTTGGATTTTTGTCCGGATTTCGGCCCGTTTCGCATCCGTCCGACGATTCTCGGTGTTGTCTCCGGCGCGATTCTTTGCTATAATATAGGGAAGTTCTGATTCAATCAGCAAGAGTGGATGGCGAGAGATTTTTTGGCAAGGCGAGGTATGAAAAGTGCAGTTGTACTTTGTGTACCCGCAAGGGGCATGCCGCATCCGTAAGGCGGCAAAGCCGCCAACGGCTGCGCAATACCACAAACTTTCCATACCGATGGATTGACGAAAAAGCTCCGGCATCCGCCGCAGATGATTGATTCAGAGCTTCCCAAGGTAATGAAATCGCAAAAGGCGTATCGTGCGCCGGAAAGCAGAGGCATCCATGAAAGAATATACCAAAGAGCCGAGAAAGCCGCGCGAGGCCGCGCAGGAATCGCTGCCTGAGGATATGATCGAGGGCCGCAACGCCGTCACCGAGGCGCTGCGCAGCGGCCGCACCATCAACAAGGTATTTCTGGCCGACGGCGACACGGACCGTGCGCTCGGCCGCCTTGCCGCCATGGCAAAGGAGAGCGGCGCCGTCGTCGTGCGCGTCGACCGCCGCAAGCTCAACGACATGAGCCCCACGGGCGCGCATCAGGGCATTATGGCTGCCGTCGCCGCCCATGA
The DNA here is from genome assembly GCF_048519415.1 of Faecousia sp. Classification (NCBI taxonomy): domain Bacteria; kingdom Bacillati; phylum Bacillota; class Clostridia; order Eubacteriales; family Oscillospiraceae; genus Faecousia; species Faecousia sp. The sequence continues at coordinate 12,505 of NZ_DBFZUT010000042.1, forward strand.
CTATGCCACGGTCGATGATATGCTGAACGCCGCGCAGGAAAAGGGCGAGGCGCCCCTGCTCGTCATCTGCGACGAGCTGTCCGATCCGCACAACCTCGGCGCGATCATCCGCACGGCAGAATGCGCAGGTGCGCACGGCGTCATCATCCCCCGCCGCCGCAGCGTCGGCCTGACGGCCGTCGTCGGCAAGGCTTCGGCCGGTGCGCTCGAATATATGCCCGTGGCCCGCGTTGCGAACCTCGTCGCCACGATCCGCGACCTGAAGGCCCGCGGCATCTGGGTGTTCGGCACGGCAGCCGACGGCGACACGACCCTCACCGGCGCGGACCTGCGCGGCCCGGCCGCCATCGTCATCGGCAACGAGGGCAGCGGCATGAGCCGCCTTGTCGCAGAGAGCTGCGATCTCAAGGTCAGTATTCCCCTGAAGGGCCACATTTCATCCCTGAATGCCTCGACGGCCGCCGCCGTGCTGCTGTATGAGGCCGTTCGCCAGAGAGGATAATCCATGAACCACCGTCAGCCGGAACAACTGAATAACGCGCAGTTCCCGGCTGAGTCAGAGCCGGAATATACGCTCGAGGAGATCATGGCCGAATTCGGCGCGCCGCAGGAGCCGGAGCCGATCCCGGAGCCGATCCCGGAACCGGAACCTGAGCCGGAAGCCGAGCCGGTGCAGCCGGAGTCTCCTCCGCCGGGGCCGCAGCAGGAGCGCGTGCATGTGTTCCGTCCCGTGCCGGACCGGCGTCCGCCGCGGCCGGAGCGCAGCGCTCCCGCGCCGAAGCCGAAGGCAAAAAAGCGGCCCGTGCAGATCGTTGAGCGGCCGAAGCCGGAGCCGGAGCCGCCCACGCCGCAGCAGGCCCTGCAGCTGTGCAGCGCCGGGCTCGGCGGGCGGCGCGCCCGCCTGACGGTCAGCGGACTTCTGATGCTGATGCAGCTTCTGCTCGTGTGCTACGGGCAGTTCTCGCTGCAGTTTTTGCCGTTTCTGAGCGGGAAGCTGCAGCTGCTGCTCCCGGCGGCGCTGCTGGGCCTGCAGATGCTGCTGTCGGCCGACGCCCTGTGGCAGGGCGTGCGCGATCTCGTGCACCCGAGCCTCTATACGCCGGGGGCCGTGCTGTGTGTGCTGGCGCTTTTGGACAGCGTGCAGCAGCTCTCCGCCGGAACGCCGGGCTACGCCGCCCCGGCAGCCCTTGTGCTGTTCGGCCTGCTCCACGCCCTGACGCGCGAGCGCGAGGGCCTGACCCGCACGCTGCGGGCCGTCTGCGGCTTTGACCGGCCGCTCGGCGTGCGCCATGTGCCGCAGCTCCTGCCAAACGAGGACGGCCTGCGCTGCGCGCCCGGTGATACCCGCGACTTTATGCGCCATCTCTCCGACCCGGACCCCGCCGCGCGCACCTTCCGGATCTATACCCTCCTCGCCCTGCCCGGCACGCTGCTCGCCGCGCTGGCCCTGTCGCGCCTTGGCCCGATGGGCTTTGTGCGCTGCTGGCTCATCCTGCTGCTCGGCGCGACGCCCTGCGCCGCCATGCTGTCGTTCGCGCGGCCGTTTTCCGCGCTGGCACGGCGGCTGGCCTCATTCGGCGCGGCCCTGTGCGGCTGGCACGGAGCCCGCGTCCTCGGCGGGAAGCACACCGTCATCCTCCGCGACGAGGATGTGTTCCCCGCGAACAACATCACCTCCAGCGGTATGAAGCTCTACGGCACGCTGCCCGCCGGGCAGGTGCTGTCCTACGCGCTTGCCGCGCTCGAGGCGGCGCAGGATCCCCTCGCCGCCCTGTTCGACCGGCTGCTGCAGGCCCAGTTCGGCCGCCGCTGCCGCGCGGACGCCTATCGCTGCTATGACGGCGGCGGCATCGGCGCGCAGATCGGTCAGGACGTCGTCCTTGTCGGCTCGCTGCCATTCATGCGCAGCATGGGCGTGCACATGTCCGACGGCGCGCGCGTGCGGCAGGCCGTCTATGTGTCCGTCAACGGTGAGCTGGCCGGAATTTTTGCCGTGAAATACAAGCCGAGCGCCTCGACCCGCGCCGGGCTGCGCGCCCTGCTGGCCAATCCCGGCAACTCCGTCATCCTCGCCACGCGGGACTTCCTCATCACGCCGGAGCTGCTCGCGGCACGCTATGAGCTGGCCGTCGGCGGCATCGCCTTCCCCGTCTACTCCGAGCGGCTGCGCCTGTCTGAGGCCGTCGGCGGCGAGGCGGACGCGCAGGGCGCGCTCATCGCCAAGGAGACGTTCGGGGCCTTTGCCTCGGCCGTTGCCGCCGCGCAGACGCTGCGCAGCACAACGCGCTTCTCCACGGTCCTGAGCCTGCTGTCCGGCATTCTGGGGCTCTGCTTGTGCGCGCTGCTGCTCTACTGGGGCTCGGCGGCCGCCGTTTCGCCGTTCCACATTGCCGCGTTCCAGCTCATCTGGGCACTTGTGGCCGGTTTTCTGTCCGGCATTCTGCAAAGACTCTGAATTTTTGGCTCGTTTGCACAAAAGCAAGTAATATTATTCGTGCACTTTTCACAATTCTGTAATTATAATTGAAAAACGCTGGGAAATCGTGTATAATAAATTCAATTGTGGCACGGAATCGATATGCCGCCCGCAGCGGGAGGGCATCTTGGCCTCTGCGCTGTTTAGAAAGGAGTTTTCAACTATGTACACTGCGAAGGATATCCGCAACCTTGCTCTGCTGGGCCACGGCGGCGACGGCAAGTCCGCCCTGTGCGAGAGCATGCTTTATGTGACCAAAGCGATCACCCGTCTCGGCAAGCGCGCCGACGGCACGACCGTTTCTGACTTTGATGACGAAGAGAAGAAGAGACAGTACTCTATCAAGACGTCTGTCATCCCCGTCGAATTCGGCGGCTGCAAGCTCAACGTGCTGGACAACCCCGGCTACTTTGACTTTGCTGCGGAGATCGTACAGTCCCTGCGCGTTGCGGATGCCGGCCTGATCTGCCTGACCGCGAAGTCCGGCATCGCCGTCGGCACCGAGAAGGGCTGGAAATCCCTGGCCGACGCCGGTCTGCCCGCAATGTTCTATGTTTCGAAGCTCGACGAGGAGCATGCGAACTTCTTCAATACGTTCGACTCCCTGCGCGATATCTTCGGCGCCTCCGTCATCCCCTTCACGTTCCCGATCCTGCACGGCGAAGAGGCCGTCGGCGTTGTCGATCTCGTCTCCAAGAAGGCCTACGACGTCTCCGGCAAGGAGATCGCCCTGCCCGCCGAGGCGGAAGAGAAGATCGAAGAGTACATGGCCGAGCTGAATGAGCAGGTCGCCGAGACCGACGAAGCCCTCATGGAGAAGTTCTTCATGGAGGAGCCGTTCACCGAAGAAGAGCTGCTCAAGGGCATCAAGGACGGCATCCGTCAGCGCTCCGTCACGCCGGTCTTCTGCGGCTGCGCGATGAACGGTCTCGGCACCGCCGCCCTGCTGGACAACCTCGTCCGCTTTGCGCCGTCCCCGCTGGAGGGCAAGCCCGCCGTTCGCGTCGACGAGGAAGGCAAGGAGTCCGAGTTCCCGCTGAATCCCGACGGCCCCGCAACCGCGTTCGTGTTCAACACCGTCGCCGACCAGTACGGCAAGAATTCCTACTTCAAGGTCCTCTCCGGCAACATCGAAGACACCATGACCGTTGTTAACGCCCGCACCGGCGACAATGAAAAGCTCGGCAACACGTTCTTCCCGAAGGGCAAGGACAACGCCAAGACCGCGAAGGTCTGCTGCGGCGACATCGGCGTGTTCACGAAGCTTGCCTCCGTCCGCACCGGTGACACGCTCTGCCAGCCCGGCAAGCTCGTCACCATCAAGCCCATGACCTATGCAGAGCCCTGCTACCGCATGGCCATCTACGCCAAGACGAAGGGTCAGGAAGACAAGGTCGCCGCCGGTCTCGTCAAGCTGAACGAGGAAGACGCCTCCTTCACCTACGGCAACGATCCGGAGACGAAGGAAATGATCATCGCCGGTGTCTGCGACATCCACCTGAGCGTTATCATTGCCAAGCTCCTGAGCAAGTATAAGGTCGAAGCCGAGCTCCGCCCGGCAAAGATCGCCTACCGCGAGACCATCAAGAAGAAGGTCGAGATCCACGGCCGTCACAAGAAGCAGTCCGGCGGCCACGGCCAGTTCGGCGACGTTTATATCCGCTTCGAGCCGCAGAGCGAGTCCGAGGACATGATCTTCGCCGATGAGACCGTCGGCGGCTGCGTGCCGAAGAACTTCATCCCGTCCGTCGAAAAGGGCCTGCGCAACTGCATCGGCAAGGGCGTTCTGGCCGGTTATCCGGTCGTGTTCCTGAAGTCCACGCTGTACTTCGGCTCCTATCACCCCGTCGACTCCTCCGATATGGCGTTCCAGACCGCTGCCGGCATCGCCTACAAGGAAGGCCTGCCCACCGCCGGTCCGACCCTGCTCGAGCCGATCGGCGAGCTGAAGGTCTTCATCCCGGACGCCAACATGGGCGATATCATCGGCGACCTCAACAAGCGCCGCGGCCGCGTGATGGGCATGAACCCCGATCCCGACAACCGCGGTTGGCAGATCGTCGAGGCTGAGGTACCCATGGGCGAAATGAGCAGCTACGCCATCGACCTGCGCTCCATGTCGCAGGGCCGCGGCTCCTACAGCCTCAAGTTCGTCCGCTACGAGGAAGTCCCGCAGATCAACCAGGCAAAGATCATCGAGGACGCCAAGAAGGCAGACGAGGAATAACCCAAAAATCACAATGGCCGGTGCGAGAATTCGCACCGGCCATTTATTATCGCTTCTTTTCACATTGCTGCAGCATGGCACGGAAGCCGCACTGCAGCAGCGGCAGGTCCTCCTGCGCTTCGTAATAGGCGTGCCCGGAATGCGGGAGCATCGTGACGACGGCCTGCGGGACATCCGCAAACTCCCGCGCGCTCCGCACGGAGACAAGCTCGTCCCGTTCTGAAAAATACGCCCGGCAGGGCACGGCGAGCTGCCGCACGAGCGGCCGCGTCCGGCGGATCTCACCGAACAGCTCAAAAAAGCGCGGCGGCCAGCCGGCATAGTGCAGCACATTGCGGTCCCGCTCCACGCCATAGGCCGCAACCGCCGCCTGCCCCCACGGGTCCCTCGGCGTGCCGCCGTAGTTCAGCCACGCATTGTGCAGCGCACGGGGACGGACATGCACGTGGAGGGGCACATTCAGCAGGAACAGGCCCTCGACCGGCGAACGCACGGCCTCCTGCACGGCAAACAGTGTCCCCATGGAATGCGCCGCGATCATGACCGTCTCATGCTGTGCGCGCAGCTCGGCAAATGCCTGCCGGGCCTGCTCCCGCCAGACCGCCATGGAGGCCGCAGAGAAATCCCGCGCACCACCGCCATGCCCCTGCAGGAGCAGATTGCAGAAGGACCAGTCCTGCGGCACGAGCGGCAGGAAGGGGGCAAACTGCGCGGGCGACCCGAGGATGCCGTGCACGAACAGCACCGCGCAGGCTGCGCCAGGCAGAAGACGCTTTTCCGTCTCGCGTATCATGGTGGCTCCTCCGTTCAAGTTCATTTTCGCTCAGGCTTGTTCTCCATTCGCTCAGCAAGCTCATCGAACGTGACAAATCGATAGCCGAGTGCGCGGAGCAGACTGATGATAGCCTCGACCCTCCGACGATAGGTCTGCAGGCCGTGGTGGAGATAATAGCGGTCATAGAGCTTCAGGTCCTCCAGCTCCGGCTGGCGCTGCCGCGAAAGCTCAAACGGATGCAGATAAAACACATAGAAATCATTTTCGCGCAGATAGCTGCGCAGAAGCGGCAGGACAAAGCTCCAGTTGCTCAGGCGCACATAGCCGCCGCCGGAGATCGGGTAATTCTGCCCGAACAGGCGCTGGCACGACAGGCTGAACTCGTAAAACTCGCCCTTGCGGAAGATGCCGGGGCGCAGTTCGCGGTAGCTCGTCATGTCCAGATGCTTCACATGGCGCGCGGCCGGGAAGTCCATCCGGCTCGAATCGTAGCGGAAGCCGAGCTGCCGCACAATATCGAGCTTTTCCTCGTCCAGTCCGAAGCATGGCGCGCGATAGCCGCTGACCTGCGTGTGAAAGGCCGCCTCGAGCTGCTGCTTGCCCGCAAGCGTTGCGCGGCGGAAGTGCTCGTCGTCCATGCCGCACGGCGGCACATGCTCCAGCCCGTGCAGCGCGAGGCGGTGGCCCCGGTCGACATAGCGCTGCACCCGTTCCCGCTCGCGCAGAGCCGTCCGGCAGACGGCGAACATCGTCGCGCGGATCTGATATTGTTCCAGCAGGCGGATATAGATATCCAGCCCGTCCAGCATGTGCCGCCTCACCCGCTGCCCGGACTTTGCCACGCACTCCGTGTCGGCAAAATCCTCGACATCGATCGTGAAAACGGCGTATTTCTCTCTCTTCATTTCCCTGCTCGCAGTATTCCGGATTGGCAGGCGTTGCCCGCCGGGAGTCTCTATTGTAATGCATGTGCGGGTGGAAGTCAACCGGCAGGACCACAGGCCGCACGAAAAGCAGACGGACCCGGCAGAAATCCCGCCGGGTTCGTCTGAAATGTGTGATTTGATCGTTTCTGCGCGAAAATAATCGATTTTTGGGATCGTCCGCACCGAACTTGGGAAATATTATTTCCCCGCCCGTCTGTTTCGACAGATTATCCTGCCGGAATATGATACCTTTAATCGCGGGATGCACGCGGCGCGAGCGCGACCGCCACAGCCGTCATGTCATCCTCTGCCGGAAGGCCTGCGATGAGCAGCGCAGCAAGCTCCCGCGGCGAATCTCCCGCAAAGCCCGCCACGGCGCTCTCTGCATCTCCCGCGCCATCGCTGACCAGAACGAGCATCTCTCCTCCCCGAAGGGACAGCCGGTACCGCTCCGGCGCGTGATCTCCTCCCACCCCCACGCCCGGCGGAAGCGAGGCTGTCCCCAGTTTTTTGACCGTATCCCCGCAGCGCAGGTACGACGGCGCTGCGCCCCACTTCAGCAGCTCCGCCTCCCCGCTGGTCAGATCGATGTGCAGCAGGTCCACGGTGGAAAAGCAGCCGTCCCCGCGCAGCAGGTAGGTCCCGTTCAGGATGCGCAGCGCATCAAGCGGCGCGACGCCTGCGCGCAGCAGGTCGCCGAGCAGATGCACGCAGTCCGCGCTCAGTCCGGCGGCAGGCTCCCCCGTGCCCATGCCGTCGCACAGCAGCACATAGTAATCGTTCCGCGGGCCGGGGAAGCAGGCGCCCCGGTCACCGTTCGCGGCGGCCCCGTGCCGCCCGGCCGTACAGATGCCCGTCACGGCGCGGTAGCGCGGCGCATCGGGCTGCGGCGCGCCAAGCTCGGCCTGCATCCGGCGCAGATATTCCGCTACGCAGCCGAATTCCTCAGACAGCAGCGCGCGGCTCTCCTGCAGCTGCACGCGGTAGCGGCGGCGGTAGAGCATGCTCTCCAGCTCCTGATCGAGCGCCGCAAGGAAGCCGTCAAAATGGCAGCAGCCCTCGCGGAACTCCGCCGGGAAGTCCGCAGCCTCCGCCTTGCCGCGCTGCAGCAGCCGCCCGGCCGCCTGCTCGAGCGCATCATAGGTCTGGCGGGCATTGTGCTGCCAGCAGCGGTGGAAACGCGCGCAGCAGCGGCAGATGCGCTCCGCCGCCCCGTCATAGACGCTGTCCGCCTCGCTCTGGCCTCGCTCCTGCACCGGGAGCTGAGCCTGCAGCAGCTCGAGCACCTGCGCCGCATCCCCCATGCGGCGCGCAGCCAGCTCCTCCGCCGCGGCGGGGCCGGAGGCCCGGAGCGCACCGGTCCGCCGCAGCCACAGTCCAAGCGGTATGCCGATGCCGACGGCGGCAAATGCGGCGGGCGTCCCCACACCGCCCAGCCACAGAACGCCGCAGCACAGCGCGCCGCCGAGGAGCACGCGGACGAGATCACTGCGCACGACCCGCGCTGTCACGGCAGGCAGCAGCAGAGCCGCCGTCACGCTCCAGCCGAGATTTCCCGTCAGGCCGAGCGCCGCAGCGGCAGCGCACACGGCCGACAGCTCCGGCGCGCCGTAGACCATGGCGCAGCCCCCGATAAGGCCCGGATCAAAGGGCAGACCGAGCGCCGTCAGGCCGCTCAGCCCGCTCAGCAGCGCCGCAAAATACAGCGGCCGCCCCCGCTCTCCCGCTCCGGTCCCGCAGCGCAGGACGGCCGTTCCCACACCGGCCGCCGCACTGACCGCAAGCCACTGCAGGGCGGGCCGCCACCCGCCGTTCCCGCCGAAGACCTGCAGGCTGCCGAGCACAAGAGCCGTTCCGGCCGCCATGGCAGGCAGGAACCACCGCGTCGCCGGGAGCGCCGTGCCCTGAAACACCACGATCGCCGCCAGCAGCAGGGCCGTCAGCGCGATGCGCTCGGCCGCCATGGCAGGCTCGCACAGCAGGGCATAGCCCGCCGCCGCGCCGAGCGCCGCCGACAGAGACCGCCTCCCAAATGGGAGTGAGGCCGTCAGGCAGGCCCCGAGCGGCAGGGCCAGCCCGCCGATCTGCGCCCCGGCCGTCAGGAAGCCGCTCCCGAGCAGCAGCAGGCACTCCCCGAGCCCGTGCAGCCGGACGGACGCACGCGGCAGCCGCTGTTTCGCCAGAAGCTGCTGAGAACCGGACTTTTTCATGAGCTCCTCCCCTCTCCGGTGCGCGGAGAAGGCCGAGCCGCCGCGCTGCCGAACGATTTGTCCCGATTTTAGCACGCAGGGCGCAAGAGTTTTGTCGGGAAATCGGAGCGGAAATTTTTCCGGGAAAAACTTGTGCGGCTTCCGGAAACCGTGTATAATATTGCCATTGAGGTGATAAATATGGGTAAGGAACTGGAATTCAAGCTGGCCGCTGCAAACGACGCCGTTCTGGACTGTCTGCTGGGCGACCCCGAAATGGCCGCGCGGATGGAGGGCCCCATCGTGTGCACGCCGATGGAAACGACCTATTTTGACACGGAGACGAATGCGTTCCGCACAAATCACTGGACGCTCCGCCGCCGTCAGGAGGGCAGCCGCAGCGTCGTCTGCGTCAAGACGCCCCAGCCGGAGCCATTTGCCCGCGGTGAATGGGAGGTCGAGGCCCGGGCGGTGGACGACGCCGCCATCGAATGGCTGCTGGACTTCGGCGCGCCGCGGCAGCTGCTGCAGCTCTACGGCGAAGCGCCGCTGCGCCCCGTGTGCGGCGCGCGGTTCCTGCGCCGCAGCGTCATGCTCCGTCTGGCAGACGGCAGCCGCGCCGAGCTGGCGTGCGACTGCGGCGTGCTGCACGGCAAAACGGAGGAGCTTCCGTTTGCCGAGGTCGAGCTGGAGAGCAAGGAGGGCGCGCCGGACGCCGCAAAGGCCCTTGCCGACCGGCTGGCGAAGCAGTATAACCTGCGCTGGGAGCCGCTGAGCAAATTTGCCCGTGCCAATGCACTGAAATGACAAAAATGCCGGGAGCGAAAGCTCCCGGTCAGCTTGTCGAAAGAATCCCTTCGGGATTTACCTGCCTTCAAAATTGCAAATGAAATTTTTGTAGAATTATTTTGCAATTTTGCCGCTGCGGCGGGTGATGGAACGCGAAAGGGAACCCTGACGGTTCCCTTTCACACATTCCTTCCCTCCGAAACTTTCGGCTGGGCATTTTTTCGACAGTCAGAGATGCCGGGAGCTTTCGCTCCCGGCATCAGTTTATTTATGCAGCAGGCTTACTGGACGTCCTCGATCAGGCCGTAGCCGCCGTCGTTTCTCTTATAGACCACGGCGAACGCGCCGTCGTTCTCCTCATCCTTGAAGGCAAAGAAGCTGTGCTCCAGGAGCTCCATCTGCAAGATGGCCTCCTCGTGCGTCATGGGCTTCATGGGGAACCGCTTTGTGCGGACGATCTCAAAGGTATTTTCTTCGGGCTCCGGCGCAAACGACGTGGCATCCGGCTGACGGACGAAGGCATCCTGCCGCAGGCGGCGGGCCAGGCGGGTCTTGTTCTTGCGGATCTGGCGCTCGATCGTGGCGACCGCAGCATCGATGGATGCATACATATCGGAAGTCGCCTCGCTGGCGCGGAAATAGGTACCGGCGGCATGAACCGTGATCTCGGCCTTATTGCGATCCTTCTCGACCGAGAAGGTAACAAGTGCCTCCGCATCATCCCGGAAGAAGCGCTCGAGCTTCATGACCTTCTTCTCAGCGTAGGCATGAACGCTCTCGGGCAAGCTGACTTTTTTCTCTGTGAACTGGAATTTCATTCGAAGTCGCTCCTTTCTTGATTGGGCCGATTGGGGATCTGCTGGTATGATTATACCACCTTTTGCCGAAACATGCAAGTAGCGAAAATAAGCTTGCTGCTAAGCCCCGTCCGGGCCCTGCAGCAAGCTGTATTTTTCAGGAGTTTTCCTTTTCCTCCGAGAGAAGCTGATCCATCACAAGGCGGTAGATCGTCTCGGCATTGCGGGAAAACGCCCCCGCCAGACGGTGCGCCTGCTTCTGCGTCGGTGCCATCAGCTCCAGCCGCAAAAGGTCGCTGACCTCGTCGTTCAGGCTCATCTGCACGGTAAAATCGCCGCACTCGCGCTGCCTGATCTCCGTTTTGACAAAGCTGCTGCGCCGCACGTCGCGATTATAGCGCTCCACGGCCGCGCGTGCCCGCTGCATGACGGGATAGGCCACGGAATCCTCCGTCACGGAGCCGGCCTCGCGCCCCTTTTCCGTAATGACATAACGCTCGCCGTCGACCCGCTCCAGATGGCCGGACTCGATCATCTGCGGCACGGCCTCCGCCACGTCGAAATAGCTCAGGCCGTCATCCTGATAGGACAGCTCATAGATCTTCTGCAGATCGACGGGATAGGCGACCCGCGCCATAATATATAAGATCAGGACCTTAACGTCCAGCATATCATGAACAAAGCCATGCCGCTCCATGCTCGCCCGCTCCTTTCTCTCTCATCTCTTGAAAGCAAAATATTATTATACAGGCTTTCGGAAACCCTGTCCAGCCAAAAGTTACGGAGGGAGGAAACGTGTGAAAGGAAACCGTCAGGGTATCCTTTCGCGTTTGATCACCCGCCGCAGCCGAAAAACTGCAAAATAATCTTACAAAGTTCTATTTTACAATTTTGAATGCAGTCCGGTGGAAAAATCCCGAAGGGACTTTTTCGACATACTGTATTATTATAGCAAGTCCGACCGCAATTGACAACTTTTTTTCACCGAAACCGCAAAAATTGCATAGGATGAGGGCAGGAGGTGCTGCCATGTCCAAAACCTGCTTTCTGCTCGGCGGAGACGAGCGCCAGCGCTGGACCGCACAGGCCCTGCTGGACGCCGGGCTCGAGGTCCGCTGCTGCGGCGTGCCCGGCATGCCTGAGGCGCTCCCGGCTCCCGCCGACTTTGTCATTCTTCCGTTTCCCGCCCTGCAGGGCGAGCGCCTGCGCGGGACCGCCGCACCGGAGCGTACCGCCGTGTTCGCCTGCTGCCGCCGCGGTACGCGGGTCTATGGCGGCGGGCTCAGCCCGCTGCGGCAGGCCCTGCTCGACTGCGGCGCGGAGCCTGTCGAGCTTTTCGGCACGGAGCCGCTGACAACGCACAACGCCGTGCCGACAGCCGAGGGCGCCATCGCCCTTGCCGTGCTGCACAGCCCGTACCGGCTGCACGGCGCGCCCTGCCTTGTCATCGGCTACGGGCACATCGGCCGCGTGCTGGCAAACAAGCTGCACGGCCTTTCCGCCCGCGTGACCGTCGCGGCGCGCAGGCCGTCCGACCGCGCCATGGCTGAAGCGTTCGGGCTGGAAGCCGACGAAACGGGCCGCTATGCCCGCGGTCTTTCCTATCACTTTGTGTTCAACACCGTGCCTGCACCCGTGCTGACGCAGGACCAGCTCGCCGCGCTTCTGCCCGGCTGCCTGCTGGTGGAGCTGGCCTCCGCGCCGGGCGGTATCCCGGCCTGCACGCGGACGGATGTCACCCGCATCGACGCGCCGGGCCTGCCCGGAAGATTCTGTCCCGCAAGTGCGGGCGCGGCCTATGCCGCCGCAATTCTCGAACAGGAAGGAGCGTTCCCAGCATGAGACCGACTGTCGGCTTTGCCCTGTGCGGCTCGTTCTGCACATTCCGAAAGGCCATTGACGCCCTACGCGCCCTGACAGCGCAATATACGGTCGTCCCCATTTTTTCGGACGCCGCGTGGGAGACGGACACCCGCTTCGGCGCATCGGCGGATTTCCGGGCGGAGGTCACGGCGCTGTGCGGCACGGAGCCGCTGCACACGCTGGCGCAGGTCGAGCCGCTCGGCCCGAAGCGCCTGCTCGATCTGCTGATCGTCGCGCCCTGCACGGGCAACACGCTCGGCAAGCTTGCAAACGGCATCGCCGACTCGCCCGTCAGCTTTGCCTGCAAGGCGCATCTGCGCAACGGCCGCCCCGTGCTGCTGGCCGTTTCCACGAACGACGGCCTGTCCGGCAGCGCCGCGAATCTGGGTGCGCTGCTGGCCCGCCGTCATTTTTACTTCGTCCCCTTCGGGCAGGACAGTCCGACCGGCAAGCCCGCCAGCCTTGTCGCGCATTTTTCCCTGCTGCCGGAGGCGGCCGAGGCCGCGCTGCACGGCGAGCAGCTCCAGCCGCTGCTCGTCTGAGGACTTGCAAAAGCAGACGCCAGCGGATATAATAGGGACATGATCCAAATGAAACGGAGGAAGCACTATGCCGCAGTTCAGCATCATCATCCCGGTCTACCGGGTCGAGGAGTATCTGGAAAAATGCGTGGACTCCATTCTGGCCCAGACGTGTCAGGATTTTGAGCTTCTTTTGATCGACGACGGCTCGCCCGACGGCAGCGGCGCGATCTGCGACCGCTATGCGGCCTCGCACCCGAATCAGGTGCGCGCCCTGCATCAGCCGAACGGCGGCGCGGGTGCGGCACGCAACCGCGGTATCGAGCTGGCGCAGGGCGACTATCTGCTGTTCGTCGACGGCGACGACTGGCTCGCACCGAACCTGCTGGAGGACCTTTCCGCCTCCATCGCGGCCACACCGGCAGACCTCTATCTGTTCGGCGCGCTCGTCGAGCGGGACGGCAAGGTCACGGGCGAGCTGCACGAGGAGCTTCCGGCCGATCTTCCCACGCATACGAAGGACGCACCCCAGCTGTTCTTCGGCGTCATGGCCCCGTGGAACCGCGCCTATCGCCGGACGCTGTTTACCGAGGGCGGCATCCGCTTTGCCACGAAGGTCTGGTATGAGGATATCCGCATCGTGACGAAGGTGTTGGCACTGGCGGAGCAGGTCGTCCGCCTGCCGGGGGCCTACTATCACTATCTCCAGCGCGAGGGCAGCGCGATGAACAACAAAAACTGCGCCCGCAATGTGGAGATCCTCTATGCCTTTGACGACATTCTCGGCTGGTTCGGGGAGCACGGCCTGCGCGAGGCCTACCGCGACGAGCTGACGTTCCTTGCCATCAGCCATCTTCTCATCGCCGCCTCGGTGCGCGTGGCGCGCATCGACTGCAAGAGCGAGCTGCTCGGGCAGTTCCGCGATTACATGGAGAAAAACTTCCCCGACTTCCGCGAAAATCGCTACCTGCCGCGCCTCGACCGCAACAAGCGCCTCGTCTACCGCCTGCTGCTGAAGCGGCGCTACCGCGTTGTCCGGCTGCTGTTTCGCATGAAGGAAGCGCTTGGAAGGTAAACAGCTATGCGAAAGCCCGGCTCATTCGAGCCGGGCTGCTTGTCAAAAAAGTCCCTTCGGGATTTTTCGCCAAGCTGCTTTCAGAATTGCAAAATGAAATTTTGTAGTATTATTTTGCAATTCTGCCGCTGCGGCGGGTTATTGAACGCGAAAGGA
>NZ_DBFZUT010000043.1:0-5665 GCF_048519415.1 Faecousia sp.
ATCTTAGGGATTTGGGATGTAATAAGCAATCTAAAGTCATCGACAATGTGAGACCCCGTCTTATAAAAATTTGAGGGGAAACGAAGTGCCTGCTCACCTTTGGCCTGAACAATTATTGCGCTCATTGCCAACTCTGCTGAAACCCCAGCAAGTCCGATGGCAATCGAATTCTCAGATGCAGGCTCACGCGACTCATATCGTCGTGGTAATCCCAATGCAGCAACGGCCAAACTAATTGATTCGACACTTGCTTCCAATAGTCTTATAGTATCGCGCTTCAAATACATTGGCATTGTTATCCCTCCTTGATTTTATGGTGTATTCATATTATATCATAAAAAGCCGAAAACGGTAGCATTCCGTTGATAAACATATTCCAAAATAACCCTGTTGTGAAGTTTTAGAACGCTTCAGAAATATAAAAAAGCGCCGTCTCGGGTTTCCTCCCAAGACGGCGTTTTTCTGTTGCGGATCAGAGCGAACATTTCACGGCGAAACCGCCGCTGAAGAAATAGGTGTTCGTCCGAACCTTGTTTGGTGGAGGCGGGGAGAGTCGAACTCCCGTCCGAAAGCAACTTGACTGGAACTTCTCCGGGCGCAGTCCGTTATTTACATTCCCTCATCCGGACGGGAACGGACACCCTGCCGGATTTGGTAGCTTCATGATGCATGGTGCGGGCAAAGCTTACCGCACGCACGGTCTCCACTCAAATCACACCCGAGCCCGGCTCGTGGACCTTCCGGGGCGGATGGGCGCCTAATTAGGCAGCCAGTGCGTACTGATTGTTGTCAGTTAATTTTAAAAAGTTGCCCGTTTTATCGTGGCCAGGCGCCACGGCCCGCTATTCCAGCCTCACTACCCCCGTCGAAACCGGTACGCCCCCGGATCGAGAAAATATGGGCTGCGCGGGAGGCAGGGGAGAGCCTGCCTCCTGCGAAAGCTTACAAATTAAAATCTGCCGTAGGGATCCTTGAGCTTCTTCGGCTCCGGATAGGTCTCACCCTTTGTATCGACGCGGACAGACTTCATCTTCTGCTCGGTCTCCGGGCGGTCATTGCGGTCCGTCTTGACCTGGCAGATGGCGTCGACGACCTCCATGCCGGAGAGCACCTTGCCGAACGCAGCATACTGCTTATCGAGATGCGGCGCGTCCTGATGCATGATGAAGAACTGCGAACCGGCGGAGTTCGGAGACTGCGCGCGCGCCATGGACAGCACGCCGCGCTTATGCTTCAGCTTATTGTCCACGCCGTTGAACAGGAACTCGCCCTTGATGCAGTAGCCGGGACCGCCCATGCCGGTGCCCTCGGGGCAGCCGCCCTGGATCATGAAGCCGGGAATGACGCGGTGGAAGATGAGGCCGTCATAAAAGCCGCTGTTTGCCAGCGAGATGAAGTTATAGACCGACTGCGGCGCGACATCCGGGTAGAGCTCGGCGGTGATGATGCCGCCGTTTTCCATTTCAATGGTCACAACAGGATTTTCCATGGTCAGTGATTCCTTTCTTTCATCGCGCGGTCGATCTGACGGCGCGCGTCCTTATTGGCGGCGTCCTGCCGCTTGTCATAGAGCTTTTTGCCCTTGCACAGCGCGACCTCGACCTTGACGCGGGAGTTTTTCAGATAAACGGAGAGCGGAACGATGGCGTAGCCGTCGAGCTGGACCTTGGAGGCCAGCCGCTGGATCTCACGCTTGTGCATGAGCAGGCGACGCGGGCGGATAGGGTCCTTATTGAAGATGTTGCCCTTTTCATAGGGGCTGATATGCATCTGCCGCACCCAGAGCTCTCCGTCCTTCACGCTGCACCAGGCGTCCTTGAGGTTCAGGGTGCCAAGCCGGATGGACTTGACCTCCGTGCCGAACAGCTCAATGCCCGCCTCGAAGCGCTCCTCGACGAAATATTCATGAAACGCCTTGGAATTTTTGGCAACGATCTTGACGCCGGTCTTCTCCATCTGTTCACCCCGCTTTCCTGTTATTTTCTATTATATCATATTTGTCAAGCACCAAACAGCAGCGGCTCGAGCTCCTGCACGGTCTCGAGATAAAAATCGCTGAAGCGGCGCAGAAAAGCGCGGATCTCGGGGTCGTCGTGCGACCAGCCCGCGCAGGCGAACGGCACGCCGCAGGCGTGGGCCATGTCATAGCCGGGCTTGAGATCATCCACCATCAATAGCTCATCCGGACGCAGGTCATACAGCCGCATGATCTCCTGCAGGGCGTAGGGCGATGGCTTGCGGCGGTCCTCGCCGAGGTCCCAGTCGAAAATCTGATCCGGCTCCAGATCGAAGTACAGCCGGTAATCGCGCAGGATGTTTTCACGCGCGGAGTGCGACGAGACGCACAGCAGGCCACCCTCCTGCTTCCAGCGCGTCAGGATGGGGCGCAGGCCGTCATAGGGGGGCGGGATATGTGTGGCGACATAGCTTCGCCACATGTCATACTGCACGTCGATCTCCTCGGGCGTCAGGCCGATATAGTCGCTGCAAAGAGCGGAAAAGCCAGGGGAGAAGCACCAACGGGTGAATTCCTCGCGTGTGATGGTTCTGCCGGGGCGAAGCACCTTCAGGGCTTCGAGAAAGCTGGGATAATTAACGGTCTCCTCGCTGCGCACGACGGTATCGTCGTGATCGAGCACGAGACAGCGATAGTTCAGCATAGGTTCCTCCAGAAAGGATTTCGATATAAATGGGAAAGATCGAGAGCCGGTGTGCGGCGGTGAGCGCCCGGTAGGGGAACATTCAATGGCCGAAGGACACCCGTTGCATTATCCTGACGTGTCATTGCGAGGAGCGAAGCGACGCAGCGATCTCATAGGACGAGGTTGGATAGCAGGCAGCCTTTGGCGAAAACGTGACCGGGACATCCGCGTATTCTTTTCCATCATTATTTTAGCAGAATTTCCCACAAAATGCAAATCCTTCCCTACGGATTTCTGCCTTGATTTACGAACAAATGTTTGATATAATGAGAGCAGAAACAAGCGGAGGTGAGCGCATGGAGGATATCGTGAACCGGCAGATCGAAATGATCTCCGTCTGCGCGGCGGACGGAGCGCTGACGCCGATCCGCTTCCGCATGGAGGACGGCGAGCATATGCTGCGCACCGTCCCGATCCGGCAGGTCGTCTGCTCCCGGCCGATCTCCTATGCCGGGGTGGAGGCAATCCAGTACCTCTGCAAGACGCAGCTGGGGCAGCAGGAGGCGCTGCTGGAGCTGCGCTATACCGTGCGGACACATCGCTGGACGCTTTTCCGGGTGGTGTACGGATGCCCCGGGTGATCTTTCATGTGGATGTGAACAGCGCGTTCCTGTCGTGGTCGGCGGCTTACCGCGTGCGGGTGCTGGGCGAACAGGAGGACCTGCGCGACATTCCCTCCGCCGTGGCCGGGGAGCGTGCAGAACGGCACGGCATCATTCTGGCCAAGAGCATTCCAGCGAAAAAGTGCGGCGTGAAAACAGGCGAGCAGATCTTTCTGGCGCAGCAAAAATGTCCGGGGCTGAAGCTCGTGCCGCCGGACTATGCGCTGTATGTAGAGGCCTCGCGGCGCTTCATCGCCCTGCTGCGGGAATTCGCGCCGGTCGTGGAGCAGTATTCCATCGACGAGGCGTGGGCCGACCTGAGCGGCACGGAGGGGCTTTATGGCTCGCCGGTCGCGGCGGCGGAGCTGCTGCGCGCGCGCATCCGCGAGGAGCTGGGCTTTACGGTGAATATTGGCATCTCCTCCAATAAGCTGCTGGCCAAAATGGCAGGGGAGTTTGAAAAGCCGGACAAGGTCCACACGCTGTTCCCGGAGGAGGTGCCGCAGAAGCTCTGGCCGCTGCCGGTGCGGGAGCTGTTTATGCTCGGGCCTGCCACGGAGCGCCGGCTCAACCGCATCGGCATCCACACGATCGGCGAGCTGGCGCAGGCAGACCCGGAGCTGGTGCTGCACTATCTGAATAAGCCGGGACTGGCACTGTGGCACTCGGCAAACGGCCGGTGCAGCGAGGAGCTGCTGCCGCAGCCGGAGGCGAACAAGGGCTACGGTAATTCCACAACACTGCCCGCCGATGTCAGGACGGAGGTAGATGCGCAGCGCGTGCTGCTGTCGCTCTGCGAAACGGTCGCCATGCGCCTGCGGCGGGACGGCAAGGCGGCGCGGTGCATTTCCGTGAGCCTGCGGAGCGCGGATTTCGTCACGTTTTCTCACCAGACGATGCTGCGGGAGGCCGTGCACGGGACGGAGGAGCTGTTCCGCTGCGCCTGCCGGGTCTTTGCCGAGGCATGGGACGGGCAAACGCCGCTGCGCCAGCTCGGTGTGCAGGCCACAAGGCTGGAGGAGCCGCAGCCGCGCCAGCTTGACCTGTTTGCCGTGGGCGGCGCGCAGCAGTATGCCCGCAAGGCGATCCTGGACGGGACCGTGGATGCTCTGCGTGAAAAATACGGCGAGGGCGTCATCCGGCGGGCGCGCTTTACCGGAGCGGACACCGTGCTGGCAGGCGGACTGGCCAGGGAGCGGCGGACGGGAATCACAAAGCCGCTGGATGCGGAGTAAAAGGCATGAAACGGATGCAGATACGCCACAGCATTGTCAAGGATAAGGCAGGTTATCGGAGAACCTGCGCGGCCCCCCAATTTTGGAGGAAAGAAATGCAATGACGTAATGCCGCCCGATGTACCCGCGCACCGTGGCTTATTCGCACTCTATGATCGGAGGAATAAAGCGCTCAATTGCACGGCGCAGCTTGGGGTGGCGAATGACGAAATGAATGCACGGCGCTTTATTCTTTGATACCATTGCCCATTTCCCTTCGTGAATCAGGATATTGAGATTGCTGAACGGCTGAAAATGCACCAATTCCAGGGAATAGTTCGGCTGGCACTTTTCAAAATTTTCCGTCAGACGGAGATGCTCCAGATATTCCTTGTAGCTATAGAGGAAATCGTGCTCCGGAAACAGGCCGGAAACCGGAAGAGAGACGGAGGTCTCCTCAAATTCAGCTTGTGTCAGCAGTGGAAGTTCATCCCTGACATGATTGTCCTGCAGCACGCGGAGGAAGAGGATGCGCTGCTGTTCTGCAAAAGAAAGAATTTTCCGCTGCTCCGCCTCCGGTATGTGGCGAACTGTCAGAAATGTCGTCAGAAATTCGGGCGTTGCCGTATAGATAGGCGGTGCAGACAGAAGATTTCGACGCTTCCCGGCGGTTTCGCTGTCTGCCGCCAGAAAGGCATTCAGTTCATTTTGCGACGTCTCTCGATAAATGTCCATCAGGGGCTTCGCTTTCTGCAGCAGATCATCTGCACGCTTCCGGTAATAGGCCAGATCACGCTTTCCCCTTGAAAGGCGATACATTCCGTCTTCATGACAGCCTGCAATACACTCGCCCGAAAGCGCGGCGGAGCCGGAAACCTTCAGAAAGTGGCAAAAAACAGTGTTCGGTGCGCTCTGAAGATAGTAAGGAGAGATCTGCCCGGTCATATAGAGGGGGATGTGGCTTTCCAATCCCAGCATCATCTCCTGAAACGGACGGTTGAGGCTGTGAATGATGTTCAGATGCAGGCCCTTTTTCAGCAGGAGGGCCAGTCCGAGCATATATTTCTTGGAAAAATCCAGATCAGCTGCCATATCCTCCATCGGCATATCGCTGTAGAGGAATACAGGCTCAGTCGATTTGGAAATG
>NZ_DBFZUT010000044.1:0-25738 GCF_048519415.1 Faecousia sp.
CAAAAAAGGCTTCTGCCCCACATGGGACAAAAGCCTTTGCTTCTGCGATACCACCCAAATTGACATCTTGCGATGTCCACTCGCTTTTACGCACCATCATGCGTACCCCACGGATAACGGGAGGGTTCCCGTCGGACCCTACTTGGGAAAATTTCCCGTTCAAGCCGCCCTCGGAAGGCCATTCACACCGCTGCGCACCGCTCCGATCTCACCGCCCGAAGCTCTCTTGGGATGCCCTGTGCTGTGCTACTCTTCTTCCTCACAGGTTTGTCGTTTGAAATTAGGTGCATTCAGACTGTCAAAAAAACTGCCAAGCCAAAAGTTTCGGAGGGAAGGATAGTGTGAAAGGAAACCGTCAGGGTGTCCTTTCGCGTTCCATAACCCGCCGCAGCGGCAGAATTGCAAAATAATGCTGCAAAATTCTATTTTGCAATTCTGGAAGCAGCTTGGCGAAAAAGTCCAAAGGGACTTTTTTGACAAGCTGATTATAATCATATTTTTTGCCTTTGTCAAGAGGGGAAGGCGAAGAATTTTTTGAGAAAATTTTCGGGGCGGTAAGCAAGAAAATGTCATGTACAGTGCAGCAATATGGTGAGCATATCTGCAAAAACAATGTATACAGCATCCTGCGTCGGTACGGCTGCATCAGCATTGAGGAGTCCCGGAGGTGCAGGGCGCTCACGCGGTCCGGGAAGGATGCCTGCAACGACATGTGGCAGGCGGATCTCAAGGGCGGGTTCCGGAGGGAGGACGGCAATTCCTGCTGTCCACTCACCATTCCGGACGATCGAGGCACGTTATGATTCACCGAACGATCGCAAGGCTGTGAATTGTGTCCCATGTCCGTACACCGCTGTATCCCGTGTTGCTCTTGCCGCTGCAAAGCGTGCAGCGTCTACTCTCCCTGATAGGTCTTTACGAACCTTTCCGCGGCCTGCAGGGGATCCTCCTTCGCGGTCAGCTGGAGCGTGATGGCAGGCTCTTCGCTCTTCGGCTCGACGAACATGCGCTTCTGGTACTGCCCGGCCACGCGGGAGACGACGGCAAAGTCGAACTGCGCCAGCCGGAAGCGGAGCGTGCGGCCCTTCTGGGCGATGTCGCGGATGCCGGCGGCGCTGGCGCGGGCGCGCAGCAGCGCAATGGCGATGAGGTTCATGACGCCCCTGGGCGGGTCGCCGTAGCGGTCGACGATCTCGTCGAGCAGCTCGTCGGCATCGCTCTGCGAGCGGATGCCCGCCATGCGGCGGTAGAGGTCCATGCGCTGCTCGCCCGAGGTCACATAGGCCTTGTCGATGTTCGCCGTGACGTCGAGGTCGGCCGTGCAGGCGCTCTCCTCCGGCGACGGCTCGCCGCGCTCCTCGAGCACGGCCTCCTCGAGCAGCTTGAGGTAGAGGTCATAGCCGACGGAGATCATGTGGCCGGACTGTGCCGCGCCGAGCAGGTTGCCCGCGCCGCGAATTTCGAGGTCGCGCATGGCGATCTTGAAGCCGGAGCCGAACTCCGCATAGTCGCGGATGGCGTTCAGGCGCTTTTCGGCGATCTCCGTGAGGACCTTGCCGCGGCGGAACGTCAGGTAGGCATAGGCATGGCGGCTGCTGCGGCCGACGCGCCCGCGGATCTGATGCAGCTGGGCAAGGCCGAGCTTATCGGCGTCCTCAATGATCAAGGTATTGACATTCGGAATGTCGATGCCCGTTTCGATGATGGTCGTGCAGACGAGGATCTGCACCTCGCCCTCGTCCATGCGCTGCATGACGTCGCTGAGCTCCTCCTCGCTCATTTTGCCGTGGGCGACGGCGATCTCGGCGTCCGGCAGGGCGCGCTTGATGCGCGCGGCGCACTGCTCGATGCTCTCGACGCGGTTGTGCAGATAATACACCTGCCCGCCGCGCTCGATCTCGCGCCGCATGGCGTCGATCAGCACCGGCTCGGCATATTCCAGCACGAACGTCTGCACGGGGTAGCGGTCGTGCGGCGGCTCCTCAATGGTGGACATGTCGCGCAGGCCGGACAGGGCCATGTTGAGCGTGCGCGGGATGGGTGTGGCCGAGAGCGTGAGCACGTCGACGCCGCGGGCCAGCTCCTTGAGCTTTTCCTTGTGCGTCACGCCGAAGCGCTGCTCCTCGTCCACGATGAGAAGGCCGAGGTCGTGGAACTCCACGTCCTTCTGCAGCAGCTTGTGCGTGCCGACCACGAGGTCGAGCGTGCCCGTGCGCAGGTCGGACAGGACCTTGCGCTGCTGCTGCGGGGTGGAAAAGCGCGAAAGCGCGCCGATGTTCACGGGGAAGCCGCGGAAGCGGTTGAGGGCCGTCGTGTAGTGCTGCTGCGCCAGCACGGTCGTCGGTACCAGGATGGCGACCTGCTTGCCGTCGAGCACGGCCTTCATGGCCGCGCGCAGCGCGACCTCGGTCTTGCCGAAGCCGACGTCGCCGCACAGCAGGCGGTCCATAGGCTGCGGCGACTCCATGTCCGCCTTGATTTCCTCGATGCAGCGCAGCTGATCGTCCGTCTCGGCGTAGGGGAAGTTATCCTCGAACTCCGCCTGCCACGGTGTGTCGGCCGCGAAGGCATAGCCCATGCGGCGCCTGCGCTCGGCATAGAGCTGGATGAGCCCGGCGGCAAGGTCCTTGGCCGCGGATTTTGCGCGGGCCTTCGTCTTCTGCCACTGGTCGCCGCTGAGCTTGTTGAGCCTGACGACCGTGTCCTCGCCGCCGCCGATGTATTTGGAGATGAGGTCGAGCTGCGTCGCCGGGACATACAGCGTGTCCGTGCCCTGATAGGCGATTTTGACATAGTCCTTGACGATGCCGTCGACGCGGATCTGCTCCATGCCGACATAGCGGCCGATGCCGTGGTACTCATGCACGATGAGGTCGCCCGGCGAAAGGTCCGTAAACGAGCTGAGTTTCTGCCGGTTGGTCGCTTTCTGATGCTTTTTGCGCGGTTTCTGAGCGGTCTGCGCCAGCAGTTGACCTTCCGTCAGGATGGCAAAGCGCAGGTCAGGGTATTCCATGCCGAACGGAAGCGCGCCGTCCGTCAGCAGGATCTGTCCCGGCGCGGGAAGCTTTGCCAGCGGGAAGGCGAGGAAGGCGGAAAGATGCTTCTCCCGCAGCTGCTGGGCGAGGATCTCACCGCGGCGGCGGTTGCCGCACAGCACAAGGGAGGCATAGTCATTTTTCTGATAGAACGCGAGGTCCGAGGCTGCCGCATCCAGATTGCCGCCGTAGGACGGCAGCTGCTTGGCCGTGACATTCACGAGCAGCGACGGCTGCAGGCTCTGCGGGTAGCTCGCGGCGAGGAACGAGTCGAAGAACGCCGCGCCGTGCCCGGCCACGCGGCCGCACAGCTGCTCCCAGTCTGCGGAAAAATCGCACAGCTCGCCGCACAGCAGGCCGGACTGCAGCAGGCTGTCGAGCATCATGCCCAGCTCCTCCTGCGCGCGCTGCGCGCTGCGGCGGAGGTTGCCGTGGTCGCAGAAGAACACCAGCGCCTCGGCGGGCAGGTAGTCCGCCGCGCAGGCGAACTCCGGATAGATGAGGGCCTGATAGCGGTCGGCCGCCGAGAAGGCAAGGCCGCCCCGCAGCGCGTCGGCGTCAGCCTGCAGTGTGCGCATCAGAGCCTCGTTCGGCGTTTTGCGGCGGCGCTGGCGGGCCAGCAGGCCGTCCAGCTCCCGCGCCAGCCCCTCGATGCCGCCGGGGTGCAGGGCAGGCAGCGTCTCGGCCACGGGCAGGATGACGAGCTCATCGGCATTTTCGACGCGCCGCTGCGTGACGGGGTCGAAATAGCCCATGGTGTCGATCTCGTCGCCGAAGAATTCCAGACGTACCGGGCGCTCCTCCGCCGGGGAGAAGATGTCCACGATGCCGCCGCGCACGCTGAACTGGCCCGCGCCCTCCACGAGGGAGCAGCGGGAGTAGCCCGCGTGCAGCAGGCGGGAGATCAGCTCGTCCAGTTCGAGCTGCGCGCCGGGCAGCAGGCGCATCGCGGCGGAGAACAGCTGCGCCCTCGGCATCGTGCGCAGGGAAAACGCCTCGAGCGTCGTCAGGAGCAGGGGCGTTTTGCCGCGCGCCAGATCGTAAAGGCAGCGCAGGCGCTGCTGCTCCCAGCCGCGCGAGATGGCGGAGGCGTCATAAAACATCAGGTCGCGCGTCGGCAGGATAGGGGCCTCCGCGCCGAGGAAGGCGGCAAGCTCACTCTGCGTGCGCCGTGCGGCCATTTCATCCTGGCAGACGACCACGGCGGGGCGGGCCGTGTCGCGGCAGAGGGCCGCGATGAGATGGGAACGGTTGATCTGCGCCGCGCCGGATACGCCGACGGCCTGCGCGCTCTCCAGCGCGGTCCGCAGGCGGGGATAATCGGGCAGCCGCCGCAGAAGATCGAGGATCAGCTCCATGATACACCTCCGGAAAAAGGAATTTTGAGCATGTCAAAATGCGGAAAGCAGGAATTATCCCACTTTCCGTCAGAATTTCAGATATGATTTGTTTTGCAGGGGAGGGGACAGCCAGGCCCGGCGGTAAACCGCCGATTCGAACCGGCTATCGTAAAAACGGTAGGGGCCCCCGATTTGTCATTGCGAGGAGGCCAACGGCCGACGTGGCGCCCTGAGCGCGAAGCGCGAGGAAGTGCCCTTGGGGTGCAATCTTGGGGAGGCACTCACGGTTCGTACCGGCTGCCGTGAAAACGCTGTGCACCGATTGCGTCTGTAGCGGCGCTCACTGAGCGCCTCTAGCAGTTGCAGGTTTTGAAGTGTGAATTCCGTGGCACAAGACCTTCAAACTTGTCATTCCGAGGAGCGAAGCGACGTGGGAATCTCCTGCAACCGGTTACGTTTTTTGCCGAGGCCCACTTGTTATCCAACATGGTACTGCGAGATTGCCACGGGCGCAAAGCGCCCTCGCAATGACAATTCGGGGGCGTTCACCATGATGACGTTACCCTGTACGAGTTGCCAGCGCAGTGCCGGGTCTGGCTGTCCCCGCCCCTACGATCGTTTACTGCGGGCCCGCGCCGTTATAATCATTCGCGGCGGCGGGGACGCCGCGGGCGATGATCTCCAGCGCGGCGTCGGCGGCGCGGACGGCCGCCTCGGTGATGAGCTTGTCCTCCGGGCCGGTGAAATTCGACAGCACCCAGTCCGCCAGATCGTAATCGGGATGCGGCTTCGCGCCGACGCCGATCTTCACGCGGGGGAAGCTCTGGCTGTTCAGCCCGCCGATGATGGACTTGATGCCGTTGTGGCCCCCGGCGGAGCCGTCCGCGCGGATGCGCAGACGGCCGACCGGAAGGGAAATGTCGTCAAACAGAACGAGCACGCGCTCGGGCGGCAGCTTGTAGAACCGCGCCGCGTCCATCACGGACAGGCCGGAGTCGTTCATGAACGTCTGCGGCTTGAGCAGCAGCAGCTTTTCGCCGCCTGCGGATGCCTGCGCGGTCAGGCCGCGGAAGCGGGCGCGGTCGATCTTCACGCCGAGCTTTTCCGCCAGCGCATCGACGGCGCGGAAGCCGACGTTGTGCCGCGTGCGGGCATAGTTCAGGCCGGGATTGCCCAGACCCACGACGAGCCAGCCGCAGGCGGGCGCTTTGGAAAACAGCATCAGAACAGGCTCGAGATCGACGTCTCGTTATAGATGCGGGTGATGGCCTTGGCGAAGATCGGCGAGGCATCGAGCTGGTGGATCTTCTTACCGGTGTAATCTGCGGGCAGCGGGATGGTGTTGAGCACCATGAGCTCCTCGATGCAGCTGTCCTCAATGCGCTGCGTGGCGTTGCCGGAGAGCACGCCGTGGCTGGCGCAGGCATAGACGGCCTTGGCCTTGCCGATGGTCTTGATGGCCTCAGCGGCGTTGCACAGGGAGCCGGCCGTGTCGACGATGTCGTCAAACAGGATGCAGGTCTTGCCCTCGACGTCGCCGATGATGTTCATGACCTCGCACATGTTGGCGCGCTGACGGCGCTTGTCCACGATGGCAAGGCCCATGTGGACCTTGGCCGCGAAGGTGCGGGAGCGGGCGACGGAGCCGACGTCCGGCGAAACGACGCAGAACTCATCGTGGTTGAAGAGCTTCTCGTCGAACTTGGACATATAGTAGCGGGTGAACAGCGGGTTGCCGAGCATGTTGTCCACGGGGATGTCGAAGAAGCCCTGGATCTGCGCGGCGTGGAGGTCCATCGTCAGCACGCGGTCAGCGCCCGCGCGGGTGATGAGGTTCGCCACCAGCTTGGCGGAGATGGGGTCGCGGCCCTTGGCCTTGCGGTCCTGACGGGCATAGCCGAAGTACGGAATGACCGCGGTGATGCGGCCTGCAGAGGCGCGGCGGAAGGCGTCGATCATGATGAGCAGCTCCATCAGGTTGTTGTTGACGGGCTTGCAGGTGGACTGCACCACGAACACGTCACAGCCGCGGACGGATTCGTTGATGGAGACGGAGACCTCACCGTCTGCAAAGGCGGTCACGGTGCTGTCGCCGAGGTCCAGCCCCAGCTCGGCACAGATTCCTTTTGCGAAGGGCACGTTGGCATTCGCAGTGAAGACCTTGATCTCTTTTCCGTGAGCAATCATTTCGTTACCTCTCTATTTTCCGAGCGCCGCATCCGCACGGCGCTCAATATTTTGCGAGCGCGATGGATTATTTCTTGTGCTTTGCGGCCCATTCCTTCTTGTTGGACTGGCGGGCGCGGGCAATGCCGAGCGCCTGCGCGGGGACGTCCTCCGTGATGGTGGAGCCTGCGCCGATGTAAGCGCCGCTGCCGACCTGCAGCGGGGCGATGAGGGCGGTGTTGCAGCCGATGAAGGCGCCCTCGCCCACGACGGTCTCGTGCTTCTGCACGCGGTCAAAGTTCGCGGTGGTCACGCCGCAGCCGAAGTTGCAGTTGGCGCCGGCCTCGGTGTCGCCGAGGTAGGCCAGATGGGGCACCTGGGTATTTTCGCCCAGACGGGCGTTCTTCAGCTCGACAAAGCTGCCTGCCCGGACGCTGCGGCCAAGCTCACAGCCGCCGCGCACGCTGGCATAGGGACCGACGACGGCGTCCTGCCCCACGCGGGAGTCGCGCACCTGCGAGGCGTTCACCACGGCGCGCGCGCCGATGACGGAGTCGTCGATGACGCTCCACGGGCCGATGACGGCCTCCTCGCCGATGACGGTTTTGCCGCGCAGCATCGTGCCGGGCAGCAGGCGCGCACCGGGAGCGACGCGCACGGACGGCTCGACATAGCAGCTGGACGCGTCATAGATCTCCACGCCCGTGCGGGCGAGGGCCAGCAGACGGTTGCGCTGCAGCAGGCCCGCGATCTCCGGCAGCTCGGCCGGGGAGGCGACGGAATACATGGCCTGCTCCTCGTTCATGGGGGAGCCGCTGTCCAGCAGGAAGCGGGCAAAGGAGAAATGCTCGTCGAGCGCCTGCATCAGCTCCTCGCGGGAGACGCCGTAGACGCGCGGGAAGCGCCCTGCGGCCTGCGGGGCGAGCTGCGGCAGATAGACGGCCGGGCCGGTGACGACGGTGATGGTGTGCTCCGCGTCCTCTGCGGTGGAAAGGAATACATGCAGCAGGTCCGCGGGATCACTGTCCATCGTGGTCATGACCTCTGCTTCGGCGGGCAGGCACGCGCGGGCCGCCTCGACATAGCGGTCGTGACAGACCAAAAAGAAGCGCCCGACACCGCTGTCGAACAGAGCGTTCGCCAGCCACGCGAGCAGCGGCGCGCCCATGACGCTCTGCAGCATCAGGGGCTGCGGATATCCGGTTTTTGCCGTATCGTCCGGAATAAAGATCACTGCGGACATTCCAATCATGGCATACGGCTCCTTTCACATGGGAATACGGCTCCATTATATCAAATCTTTCCGCATTCGTCCATATGTTTTCCTCCGGAAAGCAAACAAATTCCTGCGGCGGGCCGTCTTCTTTTTTGTCGGAACCCCATAACGGCATTTTTGAACAGGCCGGGGCACGGCTTCCTGCACAGGCTGTGGAAAACGCCAAAATTTTTGCCGCTTTGTGGGCAAAGTCCCCGGATTTCGGGCGGGGAGACGGCCTGCACAGCCCAAAATCCCTGTGTATAAACCTGTGCAAACTGGGGATAACTCAAGGAAATGTGCACGGGTCTGCAAACAGGGCGCGGGATTATGTCTACCAACGGGGCATGCGCTCCACTTTGCCTCCCCACGCGGCGCAGGCCCGGCTCTGGTGAAATTGCCGAATCGGCCCGACATTTTTCGGCGAAATTTCCCGCCGGATTGTAGCATTTTACTCAGGGTTTATGCTATAATAAAAATCGAACATTTATCGGGCGCGTACGGCCTTTTCGCACGGGCCATTGTAGGGGAGGGGCATGCCCCGCGTCGCACCATCGATTGGTACAGGGCATCGATAAAAGGTACAAACCGATTGCGTCTGTAGCGGCGCTCAGTGAGCGCCTTGCAGGGGAATATTCAACCGCAGAAGGGCTCTGGTGCACCGCCGTACCTCCCTGATGTGTCATTGCGAGGAGGCCAACGGCCGACGTGGCAATCTTGCAGTACCATGCCGGATAACAAGTGGGCCTCGGCGAAAACGTAACCGGCTGCAGGAGATTCCCACGTCGCTTCGCTCCTCGGAATGACAAATCTGGTAGTCGACACGGTCGGCGATGCCACCCTATAACTTGTCAGCCTGCAAGGCGCTCAGTGAGCGCCGCTACAGACGCAATTGGTGCGTGCCATTTTAACGGCAGCCTGTACAAATCGTCAATTTATCGCCGGGCCGGGCTGTCCCCTCCCCTACAACGCGTACCAACGGGCCAATTACAACGCGTACCAACGGGCCAATGCACCATCGGCCCGTCGCCGCATGAAATGATTCAGTTTTCAGTATTCACTAAATTTACACTTTTCTCCCGGCTGATGCCGGAATGTTGATAAACGGAGTTTCCGCCATGCTCGAACTGCTCTCCCCCGCCGGGTCCCTTGATGCGCTGCACGCCGCCGTCTGCAACGGCGCGGATGCGGTCTATCTGGGCGCGGAGGGGTTCAATGCCCGCGCAGGTGCGCGCAATTTCACATTGGACGAGCTGCCGGAGGCGGTGCGCTACTGCCATGTGCGCGGCGTGCGGGTCTACCTGACGCTCAATACCCTCGTCACGGACCGCGAGCTGCCGAAGGTCGCGGAGCATATCACGGCCGCGGCCCGCGCAGGCGTCGACGCCCTCATCGTGCAGGACCTCGGCGTGGCGGCCCTTTCCCGCCAGATCGCCCCGCAGCTGGCGCTGCATGCCTCCACCCAGCTCACGGTGCACTCGCTCGAGGGCGTGCGCGAGCTTGCCGCGCTCGGCTTTTCGTGCGTCGTGCTCTCGCGCGAGCTGCCGCGCGAGGAGATCGCCTATATCTGCCGCAACAGCCCCGTGCGCATCGAGGTCTTTGTCCACGGCGCGCTGTGCATGTGCTATTCCGGCCAGTGCTATATGTCGGCCGTCATCGGCCGCCGCTCCGGCAACCGCGGCCAGTGCGCCCAGCCCTGCCGCCTGCCCTATGGCTATGGCCGGTTTGAAAACCGCTATCCCATGAGCCTGAAGGACAATTGCCTCATCCGCTACCTCGGCGAGCTGGCGCGCATGGGCGTGGCCAGCCTGAAGCTCGAGGGCCGTATGAAGCGCCCGGAGTATGTCGCCATCGTCACGGGCATCTACCGCGCCGCGCTCGACGGCCGCGAGGTCCGCTCGTCGGACCTTTCCGCGCTGCGCGCCGCCTTCTCCCGCGAGGGCTTCACGGAGGGCTATTACCTCGGCCGCACGGGCCCGCAGATGTTCGGCACGCGCCAGCCGGAGCGGCCGGACCGCGAGCTGCTTGCCGCCGCCCGCGCGACCTATGAAAATCTCGAGCCCCAGCGCGTGCCGGTGGATTTTTACGCCATCGTCGCGCACGGGCAGAACGCCATGCTCGCCGTGCAGGATGCCGACGGCCACATCTGCCAGACGCAGGGGGCCGTCCCGCAGGACGCCGAACGGCGCGCGCTGACGCAGGACGAGCTTGCCGCCCGCCTTTCCAAAACCGGCGGCACGCCCTATGCCGCCCGCTCCGTGCGCAGCGTCGTCGACCCCGGCCTGACGCTGCCCGCCGCGGAGATCAACCGCATGCGCCGCGAGGTGCTGGCGCATCTTTCCGCCGTGCGGGCGCGCCGCCCCGCGCCGCAGCTGCTGTCCTACCGCGCGCTCCCGCCCGTGCTCGGCACGCGCGCCGCGCCGGTGTTCACCGTGAGCGTGCTGTCCGCCGGGCAGATCACCGGCCGCCTGCTGCGGCTGAAGCCCGCGGTTTTGTATGTCCCCCTGTCCGAGATCGCGGCCCGGCCGGACTTTTTCCGCAGCCTTGCCGCGCGGCAGACGCTTGCCGTCGTGCTGCCCCGCATCGTCTGGGACAGCGAGACGCGCCGCCTGCTCGATGCGCTGGACCTTGCCGCCTCTCTCGGCATCCGCCGGGCGCTGACGGGCAATGTCGGCCAGCTGTCCCTGCTGCGCTCCCGCGGCATGGAGGCGGCGGGCGACTTCGGCCTGAACCTGACGAATTCCCGCGCGGCCTCGGAGCTGCGCGACCTTGGCCTGTGCTCGCTCACGGCCTCGTTTGAGCTGACGCTGCCGCAGCTCCGCGACCTGTCAAAGCCCCTGCCCACGGAGATGCTCGTCTATGGCCGCCTGCCGCTCATGCTCACGGAGAACTGCCTCATCCGCAACCGGACCGGCGAGTGCTCCTGCGGCGCGGGGCCGGTGAAGCTCATCGACCGCAAGGGCGAGGAATTCCGTATCGTGCGCGACTGCGGCACCTGCCGCAGCGTCGTGCTCAACGGCAAGAAGCTGTACCTCCTCGACAAGCGCGAGGACCTGCGCCGCTTCGGCCTGTGGGCGCTGCGCCTGTCGTTCACAACGGAGAACCCCGGCGAGATCGACACGGTGCTTTCGAACCTCAACGCCCCGTTCGACCCCGGCGCCTGCACCCGCGGACTGTATTACAGAGGGGTCGAGTGAGTCGTAATTACAAGGAAACTGTTGGGGCGCGGCATGCCGCTCCCGGCGCTGCATTGGCCCATTGGTACGCTGTAGGGGAGGGGACAGCCGGGCCCGGCGCTGCACTGGTGTAATAAACAGGCTGTCAGCAAAACGGCGAACGCCGAAGGTTTGTCATTGCGAGGGCGCTTTGCGCCCGTGGCAATCTCGGGAAGGCACTCACGTTGATCGCACACGCCATTGTAGGGGAGCGGCATGCCGCTCCCGGCGCTATGCTGCCGATCCGTACAGGTTAACGATAAAACGGTGAAAGCCAGAATATGGGGTGTAGCGGCGCTCAGTGAGCGCCTTGTACAGAGCCATTCAATGGCAGGAGGGCGCTGGTGCACCACAGCACCACCTGACGTGTCATTGCGAGGGCGCTTTGCGCCCGTGGCAATCTCGGGAAGGCACTCACGTTGATCGCACACGCCATTGTAGGGGAGCGGCATGCCGCTCCCGGCGCTGCACTGGTGTAATAAACAGGCTGTCAGCAAAACGGCGAACGCCGAAGGTTTGTCATTGCGAGGAGGCCGTAGGCCGACGTGGCAATCTCGCAGTACCATGTTGGATAACAAGTGAGCCTCGGCAAAAACGTAACCGGTTGCAGGAGATTCCCACGTCGCTTCGCTCCTCGGAATGACACATCAGGGCGGCACGGTAATGGGAACGGTGCGCTGCACCGAATTGGTGCTGCGATTGCCGCTTCGCGGACGGGCCTGGCTGTCCCCGCCCCTACAACGCACGACTGACAGCTTTGAAAAACTGTCCGCTTTCCATTTTCAATTTTCCACTTTCCCCAGATCCGTATATCCTAAATTTTTATATAAAGAGGTATTTGCCATGGAGATCTATCTCGCATCCAAATCCCCGCGGCGGAAAGAGCTGCTCGAGCGCATGGGCCTGGAATTCACGGTCCGTGCCGTAAACACCAACGAGACCATGGACCCCTTCCGTCATCCCTCCGATGAGGTCGCCCGCGTCAGCCTCGAAAAGGCGAAGGCCGTGCAGCCGCACTGCATGCCGGACGACATCATCATCTCGGCCGACACCATCGTGGTGTGCGATTCGCTCGTCATGGGCAAGCCCCACTCCGAGAGCGAGGCCTTTTCCATGCTGCGCCGCCTGTCCGGGCGCGACCATCAGGTCATGAGCGGCCTGACCGTCCTGCACGGCGACGACTGCGAGAATCTGACCGTCACCACGACGCTGCGCATGCGCACCCTGTCCGACGAGGAGATCCGCGCCTACATCGCCACCGGCGAGCCGATGGACAAGGCGGGTGCCTACGCCATTCAGGGCCTTGCGGCCATGTTCGTCATCGGTCTGGACGGCGATTACTATAACGTGATGGGGCTGCCGGTGTGCCCGCTGGCCATGATCCTGCGAAAATTCGGCGTGAAGCTGCTCGGCTGCTGATCTCTCTGCCCCAGGATTGGAGTTTACCCTTGAAAAAGCTTTTTCGCGGCCGCGTCAGGCTCATCCTGCTGCTGGCCGTCCTTCTGGCTGCCGCCACGGCCCTGACCGCCGCGCTCTCGGGCACGGCGTGGGGCTCGCGCACCGTGCAGGCAGTGCTCACGCCGTTTCGCAGCGGGTTTTCCGCGCTGACGCGGCAGGCGGAGCGGTACTATAACTATCTGTTCAACTATGAATCCCTCTCGGCCGAGAACGACTATCTGCGCCGTCAGATCAGCTCCATGGAGAACGAGGTCCGCACGGCCGACTCCCTGCAGCGCGAAAACGAGCGCCTGAAGGAGCTGCTCGGCCTGCAGGAGGAGCACGAGGACTATCGCTTCAACGAGGCCTACATCGTCTCGTGGGATTCCTCGAGCTGGAAGAGCACGTTCACCATCGGCAAGGGCACGCGCTCCGGGCTGGAGACCGGCATGGTCGTCGTGACGGAGTACGGCCAGGTCGTCGGCCTCATCACGGACATCGGCCCGAACTGGGCCACGGTCACGACCGTGCTCGACACGTCGCTGGAGATCAGCGCCTCCGTCGCCTCGGCGGGCTACACCGGCGTGGTGCAGGGCGCGTATACGACGAACGCCTCCGGCAAGCTGCGCATGAACTACCTGCCCTCGGATGCCGTCCTGCGCAATAACGATCAGGTCGTCACGACCGGCTCGACCGTCTATCCCAAGGGTCTGATCCTCGGCTATGTCGAGGACGCGGGCTTCGACGAGACCGGCGTGGCGAAGTATGCCATGCTGCGCCCCGCCGCCGATCTCGAGGACCTTGAGCAGGTCTTCGTCATCACGGACTATGTCAGCGAATAAGGCGGTGAGCGGCCATGCTTGACAAGCTCTATATCACGCCGCGCCAGTGGCTGCGCATCCTGCGCTGGACGCTCTATGCCGCCCTGTTCCTGCTGGCCCTTCTCGTGCAGACCGTCGTCTTCGGCAACCGCACGATCCTGGGCGCGCATCCGGACCTCGTGGCCATTGTCATCACCTGCGTCTGCCTGCGCGAGGGCCCGGAGCGCGGCGGCACGTTCGCCCTCATCGCCTCGCTCGTCTGGTGCCTGTCCGGCATCGATCAGGGCAGCGTCTGCCTGCTCGTGCTCACGGTCCTGCCCGTGCTCGGCAGCATCCTGTGCCGCGCCGTGCTGGCAAACCGCTTCCTGCCGTCGCTGCTCGTCTGCTTTGTCACGCTTGCCGTGGAGCAGGGCCTCATCCTCCTGATGAAGCACTTCTTCGCGGGCGTCGCGTGGGAGCAGGCCGGGCGCGCCCTGCGCTGCCTGCTCGTGACGCTCCCGGTGCAGCCTGCGGTCTACGGCCTCGTCAAATGCATCGCAAAAATCGGAGAGTACCATGAATCAACATAAGTTTGCCTTCCGCGTGGGCGTGCTCGTGCTGCTCATCGCCGTCATGGCGGGCGTGTTCTCCGTCCGCCTGCACAATGTGCAGATCACGCAGGCCGCGGAGCAGGATCCCACGCCCAGCGGCTCCGTGACGTACCACACGCGTGTGACGGCTGCCCGCGGCGAAATTCTGGACCGCAACGGCAACGTCCTCGTCGGGAACCGCGCCAGCTATAATCTCGTCATCGTCCGCGAGGTGCTCATGAGCGCCGACGCGCCGAACGAGAACCTCCGCCGCCTGGTGGACCTGTGCAGCGAGCTGGGGCTGGAATACACGGACCATTTCCCCGTCACGCAGGAAAAGCCCTATGCCTATGTCGACAGCGGCTCATCCCTGTGGGACGGCTATTTCCGCACCTTCCTCACCGAGCGCGGCTGGGATACGGATGTCTCTGCCCCGCAGCTCATTCGCTGGCTCAAGGAGATTTACCACCTGCCCGCCGACTGGACGGAGGAGGAGTGCCGCCGTGTGATCTCGCTGCGCTATGAGCTGGACCTGCGGCGCTATATCGGTACGCTGGACACCTATGTGCTCATGACGGACGTCGACGCGCTGTCGCTCGCGGCCATCACAGAGCTGAACATCCCCGGCCTCAACGTCGAGACCTCGAGCGTCCGCCAGTACAACACCACGCTCGCCGCCCACATCCTCGGCACCATCGGCAAGATGGACGGCACGGACTGGGAGACCTATGAGAGCAAGGGCTATGCCATGGATGCCTATATCGGCAAGGACGGGCTGGAGCAGGCCTTCGAGGAGGAGCTGCACGGCTCGGACGGTACGCGCGTGACGACCATCACCGCCGACGGCAACATCCTTGAGGAGCACTATGCCGTCGATCCCGTCGCGGGCAACAACATCGAAACGACCATCGACCTTGGCCTGCAGAAGGTCGCGGAGGAATCGCTGGCCGCGAAGATCCTCAGCCTGCGCGAGAACGGCGTTGGCGCCTCCGGCAACGGCAAGGACGCCGAGGGCGGCGCCGTCGTCGTCATGAAGGTCAAGACCGGCGAGGTGCTGGCCTGCGCGAGCTACCCGACCTATGACCTTTCCACCTATAATACGAACTATAACGAGCTGGCTGCCGATCCTTACAAGCCGTTCAACAACCGCGCGCTCGGCCTGCCCTATCCGCCCGGCTCGACCTATAAGATGGTCACGACCATCGCCGCCATCGACAGCGGGACCATCAGCCGCTGGACGGAGATCGAAGACGAGGGCGTCTACACCCGCTTTGAGGACGCAGGCTATATGCCGCGCTGTATGCTCTACACCACGACGGGCGCGACGCACGGTCTCATCAACGTCATGAAGGCGCTGGCCGTTTCCTGCAACTACTATTTCTATGAGGCGGGCTACCGCACCGGCATCACTGCCATCGACAACACCGCCAAGGCCCTCGGCCTCGGCGAGCCGACCGGCATCGAGCTGCCGGAGGCCACCGGCCGCCGCGCCAATCCGGAGACGAAGAAGGAGCTCTACGACGAGGGCCACGACGGCTGGTACGACGCCGATACCGTCGCCGCGTCCATCGGCCAGTCGGAAAACCGCTTCACGCCCCTGCAGCTGTGCTCCTATACGGCGGCGCTCGCCAACCGCGGCGTGCGCTACAAGGCCACACTGCTCAAGCGCGTCCTCTCGTCGGACTATCAGGAGCTTGTTCTGGAGAACCAGCCCGTTGTGGCAAGCACGCTCGACATTTCGGATGAGGCCTACGCCGCCTATTCCGAGGGCATGCGCGAGGCCGTCACCTCCGGCACGGCCTACAGTGCCTTCGTCGGCTATGACGTGGCCGTCTGCGCCAAGACCGGCACGGCCCAGCATGGCTCCGGCGGCTCGGACAACGCCTCATTCGTGCTCTATGCCCCGGCGGACGACCCGGAGATCGCCATTGCGATCTATGTGGAAAAGGGCGCGCAGGGCGGCACGCTCGGCACCATCGCCCGCGATATTCTGACGGCCTACTTCTCCGAAGCCGGCTCCACGGATACCGTCCCCGCCGAAAATACCCTGAACTGAAAAGCAGGCGGGCCGCCCGGCGGCCCGCCTTCCGTTTATGGCGTGCACTCCCGAATTGTCATTGCGAGGGCGCTTCGCGCCCGTGGCAATCTCGGGAAGGCACTGTCAGCCCGTACACGCCATTGTAGGGGAGCGGCATGCCGCTCCCGGCGCGACGGCGGCGATTCGTAAAGGCTGACGATAAAAAAGTACACACCGATTGCGTCTGTAGCGGCGCTCACTGCGCAGCCGTTGGCGGCTTTGCCGCCTTACGGATGCGGCGTGCCCCTTGCGGGTTGTGAGCGCCTAGGGCAGTTGCAAATTTCCGGGTACTCCGCCGACCGCACCGACTTTCAATTTTGTCATTGCGAGGGCGCTTCGCGCCTGTGGCAATCTCGGGAAGGCACTGTCAGCCCGTACACGCCATTGTAGGGGAGCGGCATGCCGCTCCCGGCGGAACGCTGCCAGCTGGTACAGGTTGTCGTTAAAATGGTGAAAACCGATTGCGTCTGTAGCGGCGCTCACTGCGCAGCCGTTGGCGGCTTTGCCGCCTTACGGATGCGGCGTGCCCCTTGCGGGTTGTGAGCGCCTTGCAGGCACTAACAACTGGTACACAGTATCGTTAAAATGGTGAACGCCACCGAATTGTCATTGCGAGGCCCCGAAGGGGCCGTGGCAATCTCGCAGTATCCGGTCGGATAACAGGAGGACCATCGGCGAAATCGTAACTGCCTTCCCGAGATTGCACCCCAAGGGCACTTCCTCGCGCTTCGCGCTCAGGGCGCCACGTCGGCCGTTGGCCTCCTCGCAATGACACATCAAGGTGGTGCAGTAGTGCACCAGAGCACTTCTGCGGTTGAATTGCCCTGCACAAGGCGCTCACAACCCGCAAGGGGCACGCCGCATCCGTAAGGCGGCAAAGCCGCCAACGGCTGCGCAGTGAGCGCCGCTACAGACGCAATTGGTGCATGCCATTGTATCGATACCCAACGCGAATCGCCGGTGCAGCGCCGGGCGAGGCATGCCGCGCACCCACAACGCGCCATCGATGCCCCGCCTGTTTTTCGCCATCAATTTCCGGGCATAATTCCCCTTGCCGGTGCGTATATATGACCATACGGCACAGGGGAGGAGACGGTGGAACATGGCAAAGGAACCAATGGACGGGCCGCATGAGCTGCGGCTGGAGAACCGCGCGCGGCTGAGCGTGAACGGCGTGCGTGAGGTGGAGAGCTTCGACGAGGAATCCGTCGTGCTGCACACGACGAAGGGCGTCCTCGTCATCCGCGGGCAGCAGCTGCACCTGCAGACGCTCTCCATCGACGGCGGACAGGTCGCCGTGGACGGGACCGTGGACGCGATGTCCTATGAGGAGGCGCAGCGTAAGGGCGGCCTGTTCTCGCGCCTGCTGCGCTGAATGGAGCAGCCGCTGCTGCTGCAGGCCCGGCAGTTCCTGCTGTCCGCCGCCCTCGGGGCGGCACTCGGCCTGCATTACGATCTGCTGCGCGGCCTGCGCCGCTGGGCGCGCTGGCTGACGCACCCGCTCGACCTCTGGTTCGCGCTGAGCGTGCTTGCGGCGAATCTGTGGTTTGCCCTGCGCATCGGCGGCGGGCAGTTCCGCATCTTCGCCCTCGTGGGCAGCGCGTTGGGCGCAGCGGGCTATTTTGCCGGGCTGAGCCGCCTGCTTCTGCCCGTTTTTGGAAGCTTCTGGAAACTTTTTACGGCCCCCGGACGGCTCCTTGCCCGCGGAAGCAAAAAAATTTTCGAAAAAACGGGAATTTTTTCGAAAAACATCTTTTCATCGGCGAAAAAATCGGTTACAATAAAAAACAGACACCGCCGCATGCGGCGGTACGATACCAACAGCGTGGGAGGAGAGCAGGATGCGCCTGCGAAAATCATCACTCATTACAAAACTTCTGATCCTCGCGGTCATGATCTACGCGATCGTGACGGTGGTCACCCTCCAGCCGCAGATCAGCGACTCCCGCCAGCAGGCAGCGGCTCTGCAGGCAGACGTCGCCAGCGCGCAGCAGGCCAATCTGGCTCTGGAGCAGGACATCGCCAACGTCGGGACGGATGAGGCCGTGATGAAGATCGCGCGGGAACGCCTGAATCTCGTCGAAGACGGCGAAATGATTTTTATCGACAGCGACAAATAAACGGAGGGCAATACGGCGTATATGGAGTTCACGGTCGGCGCATTACTCGAGGGCAAGGTCAAGTCCATCACAAAATTCGGTGCATTCATCACCCTGCCGGAAAACCGCACGGGCATGGTGCACATTTCGGAGGTCGCCAATACATATGTCAGCGACATCCACGATCATCTGACGGAGGGGCAGGACGTCAAGGTCAAGGTCATCGGCATTGACCCGGCGGGCAAAATCAGCCTTTCCATCAAGCGGACGCAGGAGCCGGAGCGGCGCGAGCGCCGTCCCCAGCAGGACCGCCGTCCGCAGCAGGACAGACGCCCCCCGCGTCAGGACAGTGCGCCCAAGGGTCCGCAGACCTTTGAGGAGAAGCTGAAGCAGTTCATGTCGGACTCCGACAGCCGCATCGCGGGCTGCCGCCAGTATGAGCACAAGACAAAGTCCCGGAGAAGATAAAACGAACGCCTGCTGCAGCTGCAGCAGGCGTTTTTCGTGGTGAGATTGCAGGGGAGCGGACAGCCGGGCCCGGCGCCGCACTTGCAGCCCGTACAGGCCATCGTTAAAATGGTAAATGCCCCCGAATTGTCATTGCGAGGGCGCTTCGCGCCCGTGGCAATCTCGGGAAGGCACTTGCAGTCCGTACAGGCCGTCGTTAAAATGATATGCACCGATTGCGTCTGTAGCGGCGGTCAGTGACCGCCATTGGCAGCTGCAAATTTCCGGGTACTCTCGGCGACCGTTCACGCCATTGTAGGGGAGCGGCATGCCGCTCCCAGCGCAATGCTGCCGATCCGTACAGGCCATCGTTAAAATGGTATGCACTTCCGAATTGTCATTGCGAGGGCGCTTCGCGCCCGTGGCAATCTCACGCACCAACTTCCGAATTCGCCGAAGTTGCCCTGTTATCCACCCGGGTCCTGCGAGATTGCACCCCAAGGGCACTTCCTCGCGCTGCGCGCTCAGGGCGCCACGTCGGCCTGCGGCCTCCTCGCAATGACAAACCTGGGGCATTGCACGGTCGGCGGAGGCGCGCAGAAATATGCAACTGCCATAGGCGCTCACCGCCCGTAAAGGGCACGCCGCATCCGTAAGGCGGCAAAGCCGCCAACGGATGCGCAGTGAGCGCCGCTACAGACACAATTGGTTCCTGCCATTGTATCGATACCCGGCACGAATCGCCGGTGCAGCGCCGGGAGCGGCATGCCGCTCCCCTACAACGCACGACTGGAGGCAGGCGTTCTTATTCGCCCTCAGCCACTCCGTAATAGGCCTCATAGGCCTCGCGGAGCTCGCCGGTCGTGACGTCCGGCCCGATGACGAGCCATGCGGGCGTCGCGTCCGGGTCATATTCCGCCGGGAGGAACTCCAGCGACAGCATGATGCGGGACGTTGTGTTGAATTCGCGAAGCAGGCCCGTCACGGTCCACTGCGTGCCGTCGGCCTCCATCGTGCCGGTCAGCATGCCCTGCGTGCAGGTGTAGGTGTCGTTGAGCTTGTTGGTCACGACGCTGCCCTCCACCGTGCAGGCGTAGTCCCTGCCGCCGATGTGCAGCGTGACCGTGCACGTCGCTTCTCCATCCTCCACGCGGCTCTCATAGTTCACGGTTCCGACGGGCAGGAGGCCGTCCTGCTCCTCGCCTGTGGCCGCCGTGTCCGGGAAGACCGTCTGCAGCGTTTCCGGCGACGAGAGGGCCCAGAGCGTTTCATCGCGCATGTTGTCGGGGTCCGGCTCGCTCCACCATGCGCAGGCAGACAGCAGGACCAGAGCAAAGACTGTGAGCAGGGATACGAGTTTTTTCATGGTACGTCATCCTTTCTGAACAGTTTTGGCATCCTTGTATGTAGGGGAGGGGACAGCCGGGCCCGGCGCTGCACTTGCAGCGCGTACAAGCCATCGTTAAAATGGAACCGGCTCCCAAGCTTGTCATTGCGAGGCCCCGAAGGGGCCGTGGCAATCTCGCAGTACCATGCCGGATCACAGGGAAGCTCCGGCGAAATCGCAACTGCCTGCCCGAGATTGCACCCCAAGGGCACTTCCTCGCGCTGCGCGCTCAGGGCGCCACGTCGGCCTGCGGCCTCCTCGCAATGACAAATCGGAAGCCATCGCCATTGTATCATACCCGGCACGAATCGGGGACGTGTCACGGGGCGTCGAGGACGCCGCCCCCTACAACGCACGACCGGCGGCTTCCCGTAATTTTGCCTGCCCGGTTTTGCGGGAAAGCCCCCTCTTCAGTCCTCGTCCGGGAGCTTGTTGTGCTTCTGCTGCTTCATCCAGATATCCATCACGAGCTTATGCGGCAGCAGCTTCACGAGCCGCACCTGCCAGCGCACGGGGAAGCCGTGGATGGAGACGTCCTTCTTCGTGCGGTACAGGTCGTGCAGGGCCGTCTTCATCACGTCCTTCGCCTCATACAGGCGGTTGTAATATGTCACGGCGTCGTTGCTCGTCTGCAGCGCGTGGTCAAAGAATTCCGTCTTGACCCAGCCGGGGCTGACGGCCATCACGCGGATGCCGCGCGGCCGCAGCTCACGCGCCAGCGAGCGCGTATAGCTCAGCACAAAGGCCTTCGTCGAGGCGTAGACATTCAGATACGGCACGGGCTGGAATGCGGACAGGGAGTCCAGGTTCAGCAGCTTCGCGCCGCGCTTCATGTAAGGCAGCGTCAGCTCCGTCATGGCCACAAGGGCCTTGCAGTTCAGGTCGATCATCTTCAGGGAGTCTGCCAGCGGGATCTGGTCGTAGCGGCCGAATTTGCCGAAGCCCGCGACGTTCGCCAGCAGGCCGACGTCCGGCCGGGCGTTTTCCAGCAGGTCGCGGTAGAGCTCCAGCGCCTGCGGGTCCGTCAGATCGAGGCTGATGGGCCGCACGGGGAAGGGGACCTGCTCCTTCAGCGCCTCGAGGCGGTCGGCGCGGCGGGCGATGACCCACAGCTCGTCAAACGTCTCCCACTGGGCCAGCTGCAGCGCCAGCTCCCGGCCCATGCCGGAGCTTGCTCCGGTCAGAATCGCGATTCGTTTCATATTATCAACCTTTCCAGTTCGTTTCTTATCTTCTACATACCACAAAACCCCGCCTCTGTCAAGAAAAACCGGGGAAAATCGGAGAAAATTCGGAGGAAATTGCCATGCAGGTTATCGATCTCGGCGCGTGGACGCCGTATCTGGAGCAGGAGCTGCGCGCCCCGTATTTTGCGGCGCTGCTGCAGCGGGTTGGGGCGGCGCGGGCCGCCGGAACGGTCTACCCGCCGGAGGAACGCACGTTCTTCGCCCTGACCGCCACGCCGCCGGAGCGCGTGCGGGCCGTCATCCTCGGGCAGGACCCCTATCACGAGCCGGGGCAGGCCATGGGCCTTGCGTTCTCTGTCCCGCAGGGTGAGCGCCTGCCGCCGTCGCTGCGCAATATTTTCACGGAGCTGCACACGGACCTCGGCCTGCCGCAGCCGTCCGGCGGCGACCTGACGCCGTGGGCGGAGCGGGGCGTCCTGCTGCTCAACACGGTCCTGACCGTCGGCCGCGGCGCGGCGAACAGCCACGCGGCGTGGGGCTGGCAGCGCTTCACGGATGTCGTGCTTGCCGCCATGGCCGCCCTGCCGCAGCCGGTGGCCTTCGTCCTCTGGGGCTCGCAGGCGCAGAAAAAGCGGCCGCTGCTGCAGAGCGCCGCCCCGCGCCTTGTCCTGTGCGCGCCGCATCCAAGCCCGCTGTCGTCCTACCGCGGCTTCTTCGGCAGCCGCCCGTTTTCGCAGATCAATGCCTTTTTGCAGGAGAACGGAGAACAGCCGGTCGATTGGCGGCTGCCTTGACATATAATATGATATGCAGGAAAACGGATCATTGAAAATGGACAGTGGATAGTTACGCGCGAAGCAGCCAGTCGCACGCTGTAGGGGCCGGGCTGTCCCCTCCCGGCGCAACGCTGCCGATCCGTACAGGC
Source organism: Faecousia sp. (assembly GCF_048519415.1). Taxonomy (NCBI): domain Bacteria; kingdom Bacillati; phylum Bacillota; class Clostridia; order Eubacteriales; family Oscillospiraceae; genus Faecousia; species Faecousia sp. The sequence continues at coordinate 21,961 of NZ_DBFZUT010000044.1, forward strand.
CATCGTTAAAATGGTATGCACTTCCGAATTGTCATTGCGAGGAGGCCGCAGGCCGACGTGGCAATCTCGGGAAGGCACTTGCAGTCCGTACAGGCTGCCGATAATAACGTAAATCCGATTGCGTCTGTAGCGGCGGTCACTGCGCAGCCGTTGGCGGCTCTGCCGCCTTACGGATGCGGCGTGCCCTTTACGGGTAGTGACCGCCATGGGCAGTTGCAAATTTCCGTGCACTCCCGCCGACCGCACACGCCAATGTAGGGGAGCGGACAGCCGGGCCCGGCGCTGCGGTTGCGATACGCATGGGCTGTCGTTAAGATGGTGAACGCCTCCGAATTGTCATTGCGAGGGCGCTTTGCGCCCGTGGCAATCTCGTGCAGGCAGTCACGATTTTGCCGATAGCTTTCCTACAATTCAGCTTGGTACTGCGAGATTCCCACGTCGCTTCGCTCCTCGGAATGACAAATTTGGGAGCCGGTGCGGTCGACGGGAATGCCTTCAAATTTGTGACTGCCTTAGGCGCTCAGGGAGCGCCGCTACAGACGCAATCGGCGCATGCCATTTTATCGATACCCTGAACGAATCGCCAACGCGGCGCCGGGCCCGGCTGTCCGCTCCCTTACAACGCACGACTGTCGGCCCGGCAAAATTTCCCTCCCGCGGTTCTATTCTGCCCTCCTGCGGCATATAGATTCTGCGGGAGGGATTACCATGCAGACAAAATTCCGCCTGAGCGTGCGTTGGCTGTGCTTTGCCGTGCTGCTGGCGGCCGTTGTGGTGCGCTTGGCGGCGCAGCCGGGGCTGCGGGCGCATCTGGTCTCCGTCGCCGCGCCGACGCAGGCCGCCGAGGATGCTCCGGAGCCCGCGCAGGACGGCAGCTGGCCGACGCTGTGCTATGAGCCGCCGTCGCACGACGCGCCGGACCTGCCTGCCGTGACGATCGATAACCGCTCCGGCCTGCCGCTGGAGCCGGACGCGCTGCCGGAGGCGGCTCTCGCGCTTGATCGCGCGCAGGAGGGGCCGCTCGTCCTTATCATCCATACTCACGCCACGGAGGCCTATGCCGGCAGCCCGGATTTCCACTCCACGGACCCGGAAAAGAGCGTCGTCCGCGTCGGGCAGGCCATTGCCGACGCGCTGAACGCCCGCGGCATCCCGGCCGTGCACGAGACGTCACTCATCGACCTCGGGAATTATAACGATGCCTACCCGCGCATGGCCGGGCTGGCGGAGGACTGGCTGGCGCGCTACCCGTCCATCCAGATGGTGCTGGACGTTCACCGCGACTCGCTCGAGACGGACGACGGCGCACAGCTGGCCCTGCGTGCGGACGTGGACGGGGAGGCCTGTGCGAAGCTCCTGCTTGTCATGGGCTCGAACGGCTCCGGGCTGGAGCATCCGGGCTGGCGGCAGAATCTGGCCAACGCCGCCCGCCTGCAGGCCCTGTGCGAGCAGCGCGCGCCCGGCCTCATGCGCGATTTGCTGCTGCGCGCCTCGCGCTATAACCAGCATCTCACGCCGCGGTCTATGCTGCTGGAAGTCGGCACGGCCGGAAATTCGCTCGAGGAGGCCCTGCGCAGCGCGGATATTTTCTCGCAGGTGCTTGCCGACTGCCTGCTCGGTAAGGCGTGACCGCACGGATTTATCCGAAATTTAACAGGTTTTTGATAGAGGAAACGGCGCATTTCCGGTATAAAAGATGGGCAGTCAGATGACTGTAATACAATTCAGGAGTGATAAACATGAAGAAGATCCTTGCCATCCTCTGCGCCGTCCTGATGCTCGCGTCCCTCGCCGCTGCAGCCAGCGCAGAAGAAGCTCCCCAGACCACGACCATCACCACGACGGTCCCCTCGACCTACGTCCTCACGATCCCCGCGACCGTGGAGATCCCCTACGGCGAGAAGAACGCCACCATCGGCAGCGTGAAGGTCACCGGCCGTATCACGAACGACCAGTATGTCAAGGTCACTGCTGAGACCACGACGAACTTCTGCCTCGTGAACGACAGCGACTCTTCCGCCCGCATCAGCTATCGCCCGGAGGACATCTTCGCCTCCGCCGTCAACGGTTCCGCGCCCATTTTCCGCGGCAGAGACTTCTCGGCCAAGGAAGTCAACGGCAACGGCGGCAGCTGCCTCGTCGTCGCCCGCATCAGCGACTATGCCTGGGAGCATGCCGCTGCCGGTACTTATTCCGACACCATCACCTTCACGGCCTCTCTGGAAACGGCCAACGCCGCGGGCTGAGTCCGCGCTGACCGGGAAGGAGAGCGTAACGGATGAAAAAGAACGCAAAGCTCGCCGCACTGGCGATTCTGGTGCTTGCCGCCGTGGCCGCGCTGTCCGTCGGCATTACGCTGGCGGTCGTGAACGCGCGGATGCCTGCCGCCTGCACCTGCAGCGGGAAGTGCCGTTCGGCCGGGACGGAAACGGCGGCTGCCGGGGATGCGCCGTCCGCGCAGCAGACAGAGCCGTCCGATCCGGATTCCATCTCCATTCCCGGCTTCGATTTCCTGAGCCTGCAGGCGGGCGCGCAGGAGCAGAGCATGCCGCTCTATAACCCCGAGAACAATGCCTGCTATTTCCGTATCTCCCTGCTGCTGGACGGCGAGGCGCTCTGGCGCTCCGACCTGCTTGCGCCGGGGCAGACCGCCCCGCAGCAGACGCTGAGCCGGGCCCTCGCGGCCGGGGAGTACAGCGCGGTCCTCAAGTATGAGTGCTTCGCCGACGAGGCGGAGACCGAGCCGCTCAACGGCTCCGAGATCGCCCTCCTCCTGCGTGTGCAGTAAAAAATTGCAGAAAAAAAGCAAAGACCGCAATGGTCTTTGCTTTTTACGATATGTGCGCCCGGTGAGCGCACGTTCTATAGGGTGAAAGTCCCGAGTCCGCCCGGTAGCGGGAAGGGCTAGCCAAAGGCAAGGGTGTCCATCGTGAGGTGGAATCTGAAGAAAGCCGGATTTTGGGAGTTGAAAGGTCTCCCAATGGGCAAAACTCTGGCCTGACGAACAGAAATCGCATATAAGGCCGTCAGCGAGGGTAAGTTTGCATAACAAAACAAAGCCCAGTAGCTACACGGAATCGCTTTCGGTAAATGCGGCAGGTAAAGAGGGAAAGAATGTGTGAGTACCCGGGGAGGTCTTGCCGACGCAAAAAAAAATGCGCAGTAACAACGAACGGCAAGAAGTCAGCAGAGGCCATAGTACCGGAAAAAAAATCCGGAAAGGGCTGAACAATCGTTAGTCCTTAGTAGATTTCGGAAGGAGGTCAACATGAAGAACGCAGAATATCAGGGAAGCCTGAGCTGCCCACAAAGAGATAGTGCGGAACACAAAGGGTATGCGGGAGCGCAGAGTGTTGGCAGTCAGGAAGGAAAGGAACAGGGCGGTGCAGACTTGCTTGAAAGGATTCTAAGTAGGGAAAACCTGAACAGAGCCTACAAGCGGGTCAAAGCCAACAAAGGAGCGCCGGGAATCGACGGAATGACCGTCGAGGATGCGCTGCCTTGGCTGAGAGAACACCGGGAAGAACTTCTGGAAACAATTCGGCAAGGGAAGTACAAGCCCCAGCCGGTGCGCCGGAAGGAAATCCCTAAGCCGGATGGCGGGGTACGAAAGTTGGGAATCCCAACGGTCGTAGACCGCATCATCCAGCAGGCAATCGCACAGCAGCTAACCCCAATCTACGAACCGTTGTTCTCGGATTTAAGCTACGGCTATCGTCCGGGCAGGAGTGCGCAGATGGCGATTCAAAAGGTGAAGGAATATGCGGAGCAGGGCTAT
>NZ_DBFZUT010000045.1:0-2616 GCF_048519415.1 Faecousia sp.
TTGAGGTTTGGAAATTGCAGGAATACTTTGTGTACCCACAAGGGGCATGCCGCATCCGTAAGGCGGCAAAGCCGCCAACGGCTGCGCAATATTTCAAGATTTTCAAACCGATAAGTTGGGGCGAAAGACCCGCTGAGCGCCCTGTACGGGGTAATTCAACCGTGCAAGGGCGCTGGTGCACCTTGGCACTGCCTGATGTGTCATTGCGAGGGCGCTTTGCGCCCGTGGCAATCTCGGGAAGGCACTTTCGTCCCATACTGGTCAACGTGAAATGGTATGCGCCGATTGCGTCTGTAGCGGCGCTCAGTGAGCGCCATAGGCAGTCGCAGGTATTGCAGTAGTAATTCGGCGGCGTAAGACAAACAGGTTTGTCATTCCGAGGAGCGAAGCGACGTGGGAATCTCCTGCAACCAGCTACGTTTTCGCCGGTGGCCTTCCTGTGATCCGTCCGGGTACTGCGAGATTGCCACGTCGGCCTATGGCCTCCTCGCAATGACAAATTTGAGAGCATTGTGCGGTCGACGATGCCAACCTATCACTTACCAGCCTGCATGGCGGTCACTGACCGCCGCTACAGATGCAATCGGTTTTTACGTTTTTATCGACAGCCGGTACAAGTCGGCAGTACAGAGCAGGGAGCGGCACGCCGCTCCCCTACAGCGCACGTTTGTTTGTTAATTTCACAAAATTATTCCCTATTCATTTTTCAGTATTCATGATTCACTTAATAATTATAAGTACCCCAGATACCGCCCCACGCGGCGTTCGGCCCGCTGCAGCAGCTGGCACACGCTTGCCGGGCTGACGCCCCGGTCGATGGCGACCTCCTTCTGCGGGTGGCCGTGCAGGTAGACCGCCACGACCGTTTCATACTGCAGCGGCGTCAGCGCCACACGCAGCATGGTGTTCAGGCGCTCCGTATCCGGCTCACGGAGCGAGGCCTTGGAAAGAATCGGATGCATAACGATAGAATCCCCTTTCATAATAGTGTTCGCACAGGAGCGCAAGCTCCCGGCACTGCCGTCTGGCCTCGCACAGCTTGCGCAGGCGGTTGGCCAGCACCGCGCGCGTCTGCGCATCGGCCGTACCGCGCCGCAGGCGGCGCAGACGGCTGATCTGGATGTCCAGCAGCCCCGCCGCCTCGCGATACCCGGCTGATAGCTCCGCCAGTCTCATCCCACCGCAACCAGACAGGAGCGGAACACGACTCTGGCGTATTCCGGCAGGCACGCCGGGCACAGGCAGCCGATGTCCAGGCAGTAGCAATAGCCCCCTGCCACCAGCTCCGTTCCGCACCAGACGCACCAGCACAGCGTCTGTCCCTGCTTCATTCCGGTCTCACCTCCTTCCATCGCTTCCGCCGCAAATGCAATTCGTTCCCGTAATTTCCAGTTATTTCCATTTCTCTGGCGACAGCATATCATTTTGTTCGTTCCGTGTCAATCGTTAATTCCCTAACAAGACAAATTTCGACAAAACTTTTTCCAGAAAATCCCAATTTTGGCACACGGCTTGACGAACCGGCCGGAATCGGGTATGATTATGGCATTACCATGCCGGAGGAGGGCGAGCGGATGACAGACACGGAGGCCATGCATGAGGCGCTGGCGCTGGCGCGTGAGGCGGCAGACGAGGGCGAGGTGCCCGTCGGCTGCATCGTCACGGACGGCGAGCGCATCGTCGGGCGCGGCCGCAACCGCCGCGAAACCGGCAAAAGCGCGCTGGCCCACGCGGAGCTGGAGGCCATTGCCGAGGCCTGCCGCACGCTCGGCGGCTGGCGGCTGTGGCGCTGCACGCTCTATGTCACGCTTGAGCCGTGCCCCATGTGCGCCGGGGCCATCATCAACGCCCGCATCCCCCGCGTCGTGTTCGGCGCGCCGGACCCGAAGGCAGGCTCGTGCGGCAGCGTGACCGACCTGTTCGCCCTGCCGTATAACCACCGCCCCGCCTGCGAGGGCGGCGTTCTGGAGGAGGAATGTGCGCAGCTGCTGCGAGACTTTTTCCGCGCGCTGCGGCTCGCTCCCCCAAAGCCGCGCTGGAAGCCCGCCGTGCTCCCGGCGCAGGGAGGAGATCACGCATGAAAAAACGTTCGTTCCGGATCTACCTGATCCTGACCCTGCTGTGGACGGCAGGGATCTTTCTGCACTCCGCCATGCCGGCCGCGGCCAGCAATGCGGAAAGCGGCGGCGTGCTTGCCGTGGTGCAGATGATCCTGCCGTGGATCACGCACGGCGTGCTGCGCAAGGCGGCGCATTTTCTGGAATTTGCCGTGCTCGGCATCCTGCTGACAGGCACGTTCCACGGCGCACGGAATTTTACGCTGGCCAAGCCGATGCTGTTCGCCGTGCTCACGGCCATGACCGACGAGACCATCCAGTCCTTCACGCCGGGGCGCAACTGCGCGCTGAGCGACGTGTGGCTCGATGCCGCCGGGGCGCTGACGGGCGCCGTTCTGCTGTGGCTCATTTTCAAGCTGCGCAAAAAATAAGGCCGTTCTCCGCGTTTTGGCTTGTATTTTCCCGGATATCGGATATAATGGACAGATACGGAAACTAAGGAAAGAAGGGCTTTTCCCATGTGCGATTGCTGCAAAGAAAAAAAAGAAAAGTTTTACAT
>NZ_DBFZUT010000046.1:0-6190 GCF_048519415.1 Faecousia sp.
CTCTATTTCAGATATAGATATTTACATCGGATAAATTCTTTAACATTTTATCCGATTCTTTTTGAACGCAAAACTGCAGCACCATTCATCTCGTTATATGCTATTCTCAAAAACAAAAAACGCCCATTGCGTTACAGAACGCAGAAAATTTGCGGCACTCACCTGCCGAAGAGTCGTTAGAGGAGGAAACACCATGAAACGCATCAAACGAACGCTTGCTGCTCTGCTCATCGTCGTCCTGACGCTGGCCCTGCTCGGCGAAGCCGTCTTCGCAGACAACAGTGAGCAGCCCGTCTGGCCCGAAGAGGGCGCGATCCAGCTCAGCAAAAGCGCTGCCGCTGTCGAGGGAAAGGAAAACACATGGGAGGTCACGCTCGGTATTCAGGGCAAAAATTATAAGACGACCTCCGACGTCGTGCTGGTCATCGATAATTCGAACAGCATGTATCCCAGCGAGACATCCAAAGAAGACCGTATGACAAAAACGAAGGCCGCCGCAAATGCCTTCGTGGACACGCTGCTGACTGAGGACAGCACCACGCGCATCGCGCTGGTCGTCTACAATCTCAAGGAGACGCACACAGGCTTTTATGCCTACGCGAACAGGGCTGCGCTGAAGCAGCAGATCAATGCCATCACGCAAAATAATGACGACGGCGGCACCTTTACGCAGCTTGGCCTTCATACAGCCCGTACCCTGCTGAACTCCGCGGAATCCACCGGGCAGAATAAGAACATCGTGCTGCTGAGTGATGGCGAGCCGACCGCCAGTTACCGTATTGGCGGCAGTATTACATGCACGGAAGATATTGAATTTAAAGACTATACGTTTTTCATTGGAGTTACCAAATACGCCACTTCGAATATCAATTGGGCAACTGCTCAAATCAATTGTAACTATAACAAGGTTGACGGAAACGGCGAGGAATTTGTTACCGATGCTGCTTCCGGGCTGGAAATAACAGGATGTAAACATGCAAGTGACGGCGGTGACGATTACATCACCCACGGAATTGCCACCATATGGGAATCGAATCAGGCGAAGGCCGACGGCACAACGATCTATTCCGTTGCTCTGCAGGTCGGCACGAACGGCGAGCAGGTCCTGAAAGCCTGCGCCACGAATCCGACCAAAGGCTACTTTGCCATTGGCTCCTCGACGAACATTGAGACCGCGCTGAAGGACGCCTTCACCTCAATTGCGGGCAGCATTTCCATTGCGGCCCGTGCCGGCTCCGTCGCCGACACGATGGGTGACAACGTTCAGCTTGTCTTCAAGGACGCCGCGCCCATCATCACGACCGATATGGCCGTCTATGCTGCGGGCAACGCCGACGTCTACATCAGTCAGGGCACGGCCTCCTATGACTCCGCGGCCCGCGCCATTCACTGGACGGTCGGCAACGTCAGCGAGCAGGATAAGCCCGTCATGAAGTACCGGGTCACCATCAAGTCCGGTTATACGTCCACTGGTGAAACGCTTCTCACGAATGAGCAGGCCATCTTCTCCTACATCGACTACCTCGGCCGTGATGCCGAAGCCGAATTCCCGAAGCCCGAGGTCACCGTGGGCGGCGGCAAGCTGCTCGTGCACTGGTATCAGGTAAACGAGCAGGGCCTGCCTGTCAACGCGCAGGGCACCGTGGTCGAGTCCCCCGCCCTCGCCAATCAGGTCCAGCCTGCGGAATACCACAGCGTGAACGGTTCGACCGGTCTGCTCTATAACACGCCCTATACCGTGGACCACAAGATCTTCGACGGCTACACCTACTATGGCAGTTATATCCTGAATGACGGCAGCCTGACCGAAGGCGACAGCGCCACCGTCACGCTGACGGCCGTGAGCTCCAACCAGGACCTCTGGTTCGCCTATGGGCGTGATTTCAAGGTCGCGCATGTGCAGAACGGCATCGTCGTTCAGACCGACACCCACGCCGTGACGGAGCATTTTGATCTCACGGCGCAGGTCCCCGGCGGCCGTCTCTACGGCGGCGCATTCTCTGCCGAAGCCTGTGGCGCAGACAGTGTCCAGAGCTTTGCCGCCGGGCAGAATGCCATGGACTTCACACCGGAGGCCGGAGCCACCTACTACATCTGGGAGCCGAGTGATGTTTATCTCGCGCCGCGCAACTACAACGTCTGGCAGCATGTCTACGGCGGCTCGAACGGCGAGCGCGGCGTCATCGCAACGTATCTGCTGACGACCATTGACCGCACGCTCTATCAGGAGGTCGGCTTCCTGTCCGGCGGCAACAGCTATGTGTCCGAAAAGGACGGCGCGTCGATCGCCTACGGCGTCGTGAATGCAAACAAGAACGGCACGCTCTATCAGCAGCTGTTCGTTCGGAACGGCATTCTGAATGCAACCGAAGGGCTGGAGGCCACCAGCCGCGACGACGGCTACATTGGCCTGTATCGCTGGACGGACGGCGCGTTCTATCAGAAGGACGCCGCATTCTCCTTCCAGCCCTATTGGATCACGCTTGACGGCATCCGTGTCACCGGCACGAGCGTGCGCACCTGCACCTATCGCGGCACCGGCACAACGGATGATCATCAGAGTCTTGGCATCTCAGCTAAAACGACCGGCTCGGCCTGCACGGTAGTCTCTGCTGCCGAAACCACCATCCGCTTCGCCGAGACCTATTCCCTTGACGCTGCGACGGACGCCCCTGTCGCTCCGCCCGAGCCGGAGCCCGAGACCGTTACGCTGACCCTGCACGAGGGCACGAGCACCCGCAGCATCACCGTCCCGACGGGCGATCAGCGCGGCAAGGTCGCCCCGGCCGAGCTTGGCGGCAAGGTCTTCGCAGGCTGGTATACAGACGACGCCTACCGCACGCCTGCCGATCTTTCCAATGTGCAGGAGAACCGCACGCTCTACGGCAAGTACGTCAGTTATAATTACCTGCGCGTGGAATATCAGCGCAACAGCTTCCTGCAGGGCAACAGCATCACGCTGCTCTCCGCCGTCGACGGGCGCGGCTTTGCAGAGACGGGTTTTGTCATCAACGGAAAGCGCGTCGCCGTACCGCAGCTGACGGAGCGCTTCCGCGTCTTTACGGCGCAGATGGTCTTTGGCCGCAGCGTCAGCCGTGACGCTCTGCTGATGACGATGCCCTACTCCCTGCAGGGCCTGCAGCGCGGCGCTGCGATCGAGATCACGCCGTACTGGGTCACGCCGGACGGAACGACCGTCTACGGCGAGGCGCGCACGCTGATCTACGAGTACTTCACCCTCTGTGGGTAAGAACAGGAGGCAATCACAATGGATGATATTATGAATGCAGAGCTGACAGACATCCTGAAAGCCAATAATATTGAAATTCCCGTTTCGGGCGGCGGAGGTCTGCAGAGCATCGGTCCCGGCATGTATCTCTTCACCATGCCGGACGGCAGACAGATCACGTTCAATGACGCAGGCGAGATCACGAATATTCAATAAACCACCTTATGGGGAGGCACTGCCTCCCCACAACTGTATTCGCTCAATTTGGTAAGGAGACATCTATGGAGCTGACCGTCGTGCTGGCCGGGGTTCCGGTCCGTCTTTCCCTGCGCAGTCCGGCCTATGCGGCATGCTTTCAGCCGTTCCGGACGGAGGCTGACCCGGTCGCAGCCGTCCGGGTCCCGGAGGATGCGCTCAAAGAGGCCGCACCGCACTACGAGGCCGGTACCACGCCGGAGCAGGTCGAATATCTGGAGCTCGGTCCTCGTGTCTGCGATGCCCTGCTCCCCTACGGCCGCATACTGTTCCACGGCGCGGCGATTGTCTGGCGCGGACGGGCGTGGATCTTTACCGCAAACAGCGGAACCGGGAAAACGACGCAGTATATGCTCTGGAAGCTGTGCTTCGGCAGCGAAATAAAAATTCTGAACGGAGATAAGCCCCTGCTGGAATTCCGCAAGGACGGCATTCTCGTCCATCCCTCGCCCTGGCGCGGAAAGGAGGGCCTCGGCTCTCTGGACACCGCCCCGCTCGGCGGCATCATTCTGCTGGAGCAGAACGAAGAGAACCGCATGCGCCGTCTGCTCCCGGCTGAGGCAGCCGGGCCGCTGCTGACGCAGCTGCTGTTTACCCGCAAGAACGCGGACGATGTCCGCGCAGCCTGTGCGCTGGAGGAGCGCCTGCTGGCGCAGGTGCCCGTCTGGCTGCTGCAAAACCGCGGCGACGCGGCCTCGGCCGCTCTGTGCCGCGATACCCTGATGGAGGCGCAAACATGACATACACCTTACAGAAAGATGTGGCGCTCGTGACCGTGTGCGACGAGCATTTTCTGGTTGCCGCCGGGCAGGCCCGCGGCAAGGTCCCTGCCGTGAAGGGCATCAACCGGCCGGGAGCCTATTTCTGGAACCTTCTGCAGCAGAAGCTGCCGGAGAACGACATTCTCCGCCGCACAGCCGCAGATTATCACATTCCCATTGAGAAGGCCGCACTGGCACTGCGCCGCTTCGCCGCGCTGCTGGCCGCCGAGGGCTATCTGACCATGGCAGGATGAGCCTCAAAAGCGCTCCGACTTCGCTGTCGGGGCGTTTTTTGTGGGAAAAAGCTTGTAATATGGGCACGATTCGAGTATAATAGATTGCAAATCGAATTCAGCGCAACGCTTCGGCGAACCCTGAAACACAAGAGAGGTTGAAGTCATTATGGAGCTCGTAACTGTTCGAGACCTGTTCAAGCACACCGCAGACTACGCCGGGAAGACGGTCTCCGTCGGCGGCTGGGTGCGCTCCGTCCGCGCGTCCAAGACGTTCGGCTTTATCGTCCTGAGCGACGGCACGTTCTTCCAGCCGCTGCAGGTCGTCTATCATGATACGATGGATAATTTTGCCGCCATTTCCAAGACGAATGTCGGTGCTGCTCTCATCGTCCGCGGCACGCTCGTCGAAACGCCGGACGCCCGTCAGCCCTTTGAGCTGCAGGCCGAGGAGGTCACGGTCGAGGGCGCTTCCACGCCGGACTATCCCCTGCAGAAAAAGCGCCACACGCTGGAATATCTGCGCACGATGACGCACCTGCGCCCGCGCACGAACACCTTTCAGGCCGTGTTCCGCGTCCGCAGCCTCGCTGCCTATGCCATTCACCAGTTCTTCCAGGAGCGCGGCTTCGTCTATGTCCATACGCCGCTCATCACCGGCTCCGACTGTGAGGGCGCAGGCGAAATGTTCCAGGTCACGACGCTGGACCTCAACAACGTACCTCTTACGGAGGACGGCAAGGTCGACTACACGAAGGACTTTTTCAACAAGCCGACGAACCTGACCGTCTCCGGCCAGCTCAACGGCGAGACCTATGCCATGGCCTTCCGCAACATCTACACGTTCGGTCCGACGTTCCGCGCCGAGAATTCCAACACGACGCGCCATGCCGCCGAGTTCTGGATGATCGAGCCGGAGATCGCATTTGCCGACCTGAGCGACGATATGCGCCTTGCCGAGGATATGATCAAGTATATCATCTCCTATGTGCTGGAAAACGCTCCGGAGGAGATGAGCTTCTTCAACCAGTTCGTGGACAAGGGCCTGCTGGAGCGCCTGCACCACGTCATGACGTCCGACTTCGGCCATGTGACCTACACCGAGGCCATTGCTCTGCTCGAGCCGCACAATGACCAGTTCGAGTATCCGGTCCATTGGGGCAGCGACCTGCAGACCGAGCACGAGCGCTACCTCACCGAGGTCGTGTTCCAGCGCCCCGTTTTCGTCACGGACTACCCGAAGGAGATCAAGGCCTTCTACATGAAGCTGAACCCGGACGGCAAGACCGTCGCTGCCATGGACTGCCTCGTCCCCGGCATCGGCGAGATCATCGGCGGCAGCCAGCGTGAGGACGACCTCGAGACGCTGCGCAACCGCATGCATGAGCTTGGCCTGAAGGAAGAGGACTACGGCTTCTATCTTGACCTGCGCAAGTACGGCTCTGCCCGCCACGCCGGCTTCGGCCTCGGCTTCGAGCGCTGCGTCATGTACCTGACCGGCATGGGCAATATCCGCGACGTCATCCCCTTCCCGCGCACAGTCAATAACTGCGATCTTTGATCGTGATCTCAACCGAGTAGGAGGGACGTTTAGTCCCGTCCTCTCACACCACCGTGCGTACCGTTCGGTACACGGCGGTTCAATCGCATAAGTGCACAGACTCGTACCGGTCTAGGATACTGTAGTATCCTGCCCGTGCGAGTCTTTCTTT
>NZ_DBFZUT010000047.1:0-5865 GCF_048519415.1 Faecousia sp.
GAGAGCTGTCACCGAAGGTGACTGAGAGGGCCTTGCAGGCACTTTTGAATGGCAATAGCAATCAAGGGGAGGGCTGATTTTCCCTCTCAGGCGGCTGCGCCGCCAGCTCTCCCAAAGGGAGAGCCAAGCTGCGCAATGACAAGTCTGGGAGCCTGTCGCATTCGCCGGGGCGCAGGGACAGGCCCGGAAACAGAATCAATAATCCAGATTCACGACATACTTTGCATTCTGCTCGATATATTCCTTGCGCGGCTCGACCTTTTCGCCCATGAGGAGGGTGAAGATCTCATCGGCCTTGACGGCGTCCTCAAGGCGGATCTGCTTGAGCGTGCGCTTTTCGGGGTCCATGGTGGTCTCCCACAGCTCGTGGGCATCCATCTCGCCGAGGCCCTTATAGCGGGAGATATCGACCTTGGCATTGGGATTGTCCGCGCGGAGCTCGGCGGAAATGCGGTCGCGCTCATCGTCGGAGAAGGCGACGCGGGACGTCTTGCCGCGGGTGAGCTTATACAGGGGCGGCATGGCGGAATAGACATAGCCGTTCTCGATGAGCGGGCGCATATAGCGGAAGAAGAACGTCAGCAGCAGCGTGCGGATATGGCTGCCGTCGACATCGGCATCGGCCATGATGATGATCTTGTGATAGCGGAGCTTATCGAGGTGGAATTCCTCGCCGATGCCCGCGCCGAGGGCCGTGATGACGGGCTGGAGCTTGTCGTTGCCGATGACCTTGTCCTCGCGGACCTTCTCGACATTGAGCATCTTGCCCCACAGCGGCAGGATGGCCTGGAAGCGGGAGTCGCGGCCCTGCGTGGCCGAGCCGCCTGCGGAATCGCCCTCGACGATATAGATCTCGGTCAGGCTGGCGTCCGTCTCGTTGCAGTCGCGCAGCTTGTCCGGCATGGCCGCGCCGCCGAGCGCCGTCTTGCGGCGGATGGACTCGCGGGCCTTGCGGGCGGCCTCGCGGGCGCGGTTGGCCGTCATGGCCTTCTCAAGGATGATGCGGGCGACGGCGGGGTGCTCCTCAAAATAGGTGGACAGCTGCTCGTTGACGATGGAGTCGACGAGGGTGCGGATATAGGCGTTGCCGAGCTTGGCCTTCGTCTGGCCCTCGAACTGGGCGTCCGTCAGCTTGACGGAGATGACGGCGGTCAAGCCCTCGCGGCAGTCCTCGCCGGAGACCTTATCGGCGTCGGTCTTGATGACGCCGGTCTTCACGCCATAGGCATTGAGCACGCGGGTCAGGGCCGTTTTGAAGCCCGTCTCATGCATGCCGCCCTCCGGCGTGTGGATGTTATTGGCAAACGAGACGATGGTCTCGTTATAGCCGTCGTGATACTGCAGAGCGACCTCGGCCTCGGCGTCGCGGCGAACGCCTGCCATATAGACGACCTCCTCGTGCAGGGGCGTCTTGTGACGGTTGTGCCAGAGGACGAACTCGCGGATACCGCCCTCGTAGCACATGGAGTCGGACGGGCCGTCCTCCGTGCGGCGGTCGGCGATCTCGATGCGCAGGCCGGCGTTCAGGAAGGCCTGCTCGCGCATACGGGTGTGGAGCGTCTCGTAGTCGTAGGTGAGGGTGTCGAACATCTCGGGGTCGGGCTTGAAGGTGACGATGGTGCCGTGCCTGTCCGTATTGCCGATGACGCGCATCTCCTGCGTGATATTGCCGCGGGCGAACTTCATCTGATAGATTTTGCCATCCTTATGGACCTCGACCGTGAGCCACTCGGAAAGGGCGTTGACGACGGACGCGCCGACGCCGTGCAGGCCGCCGGAGACCTTATAGCCGCCGCCGCCGAATTTGCCGCCCGCATGCAGGACCGTATAGACGACCTCGAGCGCGGGGCGGCCGGTCTGGGCCTGGATGTCCACGGGGATACCGCGGCCGTTATCGGTGACGGTGATGGTGTCGCCGGGGTTGATCGTCACGGTGATGTGGGTGCAGTAGCCCGCAAGCGCCTCGTCGATGGCGTTGTCCACGATCTCATAGACGAGATGGTGCAGGCCGCTGGCGGACGTCGAGCCGATATACATGCCCGGACGTTTCCGGACGGCCTCCAGCCCCTCCAGGACCTGGATCTGCGAGGCGTCGTATTCCTGTTCCACAGTCGTATTCAGCAGTTCTTCAGACATGAATTGTGTTCTCCTTTTGTTCCATGCGCTTTTCCAGAATTGCGGCGTTGAACTGCGTGAGATACACGCGGTCCATGCCGAATTCCTCGGTCAGGACGAAGCTCTTCGGCAGAGCGCCGGAGACGTCGACCACCTGACCGCCCTGCTCCGCGGCCGTTAAAAACGCGCGCGTGTCGCGGGAGCAGGTCGTATTGTCCAGATCAAAGATCCCGATGAGGGTGCGGTCCCGCACAGCCATATCGCCGCCGATGGATAGATACATTACTGCGCCCCTCCGATGGTGCCGCTGCGGATGGACAGCACCTGACCGAGACTGGTCAGGCGGTCCGTTTCACAGCAGGTGATAAAGACCTGCCCCTCGCGGAGCTGGTTCAAAACAAAGTCCTGCCGCCCGGCATCCAGCTCGGACAGCACGTCGTCGAGCAGCAGCACGGGCGTTTCGCCCGTTCCCTGCCGCAGCAGGGCGCGCTCGGCAAGCTTGAGAGAGATGACGGCCGTGCGCGTCTGCCCCTGCGAGGCGAACTGCGCCACGGGCAGGCCGTTGATGACGGCCTCGAAGTCGTCCTTATGCGGGCCGGACAGGCACTGCGCGCTCTCGAGCTCGGCGCGGGCGTGGCTGCGCTGATGCTCCTGCAGCTGGGCGCAGAGTGTCTCGGGCGGGGCAAAGGGGTCCGTCACAGTCGAGACCGTGCGGTAGGTCAGCTCGAGCGACTCGCTGTCGCCGGAAAATTCGCGGTGATAGCGTGCGGCCTCCTGCGCCAGCGCCTTGACATAGCGGGCGCGGTACGAAATGACGAGCGCGCCCGTCTGGGCCATGCGGAGGTCATACTCCGGCAGGACCTGCAGGAGGGAAGGGTTGTCATAGCGCTCGCGCAGCAGGGCGGACTTCTGGTCGAGCAGGCGGCCGTATTCGGCCAGCGCGGCCTCGTAATTCGGGCGGAGCTGGCAGATGACGCCGTCCATCAGTCTGCGGCGGCCGGACGCGCCCTTTTTGAGGATCATAAGGTCCTCCGGGCAGAACAGCACGCTCGTAAGCACGCCGGACAGGGCGGCGCGGCTGCGCTGCTTTACCCCGGCGAGCCACAGCTGGCGCGGCCGCCTGCCGGAAAACAGCACGGCGCGCAGCTCGCGTGTGCGCTCCTGCGACTGCACCTGCGCGCGCAGCTCCGCAAAGTCTGCGCCGAAGCGGATGAGCTCCGCCTCGCGGCGGGTGCGGAACGAGCGGCCCGTGGAGAGATAGCTGACGGCCTCGAGCAGGTTCGTCTTGCCGTTGGCGTTCCCGCCGACCAGCAGGTTCACGCCGGGGACGAACTGCGCCTGCGCATCCTCATAATTCCGGAAGCCGCGCAGGCTGAGGCGGTCAATCTGCATGCGCGGCGCGGACGCAGTAGGTCACGCCGTCAAACCGGACGTCGTCGCCGGGGCGGAGCTTTTTGCCGCGCATGGTGCACGGCTCGCCGTTGACGAGTACCTCGCCGTTCTGGATGAAGTTTTTCGCCATGCCGCCGGACGGGACGGCGTTGGCCAGCTTCAAAAAGCTCTCCAGCTTGATAAATTCCGTGGTGATGGCCACGGGGACATCCTCGGCGGACACCCGCCGGACACGAACTTTCATACGGTTGTTTCTCCTTGCTTTCGGCTCCGCAGCAGGAAAAGGACGGCGGAGGCCGAGGTGATGACGTTCGTCAGAACGTAGACGTAATTGCGGATAAAGAGGCTGTAGACCGCCCACATCATCGTGCAGACGGCCGTAGAGGCCTTGATCCAGCGGGCATTGCACCGCGGGTGGACGACGACGGCGGAATAGAGGGCCGTGGCCAGAACGGGAAGCAGGCCGTACCACTGAAAGCCTCCCGCAAACGTGACCGCCGCGCCGAGTCCCAGCGCCGCCGCCACAAAAGAGATCTGCCAGAAGCGGTTCAATTTGCCGAACAGCAGAATGGCGAGGTCACGCACGAGGTTCACGGCCTCCTGCACCGCGCCGCTCCAGCCGCGCAGCAGCGAGCAGGCCGCCATGGAAAGGGCGTGGTTCACAGACTGGACCGCGAGGATCTTTCTCCGGCTGCGCAGGGCGGTGCTTGCCAGCATCGCGCACATGCCCACGCCGGAGAGAATATTGCTGACGAGAAATGGAACGTTCATCCGGTCTTAGCTGTTGCTGCGCAGGCGGACCGGCAGGACCATATAGGCAAAGTCATATTTTTTGTCGCACGGGGTGAAGACGATGGGACTCAGGCCGTTCTGCAGCTCCAGCGTGACCTCCTCGCTCGGGATGACGCGCAGCGCATCGAGGAGGTAGCGGCTGTTGAAGCCGATCTCCAGCTCGCCGCCGTTCCCGGCGATGGAGCAGGTGTCGTGCGCGGAGCCGATGGTGTTCGCCGTGCGGAAATCGGCCATATTGTCGCCGAAGACGCAGCGGACGGGACTTTTGACCTTTTCGGAGATGATGAGGCTCACGCGCTCGATGGAGGACGTCAGCTCCGCGACGTTCGCGGTGAGGACGGTGCCGCAGTTTGTGGGGACAACGCGGCGCCAATCGATGAATTCGCCCTCAAGCACGCGGCTGACGAGCAGGGCGTCGCCGATGGAGAAGAGGATGTGCTTGTCGCCGAGCGTGAAGGTGACGGGCTCGTCGGAATCCTCCAGAATGCGCTCGATCTCCTTGAGGCCGGCGGCGGGGACGACGAATTTCAGGGTATGGTTCGCGGCGTTTTCCGTGTGCCAGGTGCGGCGGGCCAACCGGAAGCTGTCCACGGCGACCATGGTGACGGAATCCTCCGTGACCTCCATCAGGCAGCCGGTCTGGATGGGGCGGGCCTGATTTTCAGACACGGAGAAGATCGTGCCGGAGATCATGGCCTTCAGCGCGGACTGCGGCATGGTCACGCCGCTCTTGCCGTTGACGTCCGGCAGCTCGGGATAGTCCTCGGAATCCATGGCCGTGATCTGGAAAAAGGCTGCACCGGCACGGATGGAGACCTGCTGCTTGTGGTCGACGGTGATGGAGACCATCTCATCCGGCAGCTTCCGGACGATATCAAAGAACAGGCGAGCGGGCATGACGCACGAGCCTGCCTCCTGGATCTGGGCGCCGACGTGGACGGTGATGCCCGTTTCCAGATTGTAGCCCGTGAGCTGCAGCGCGACGCCCGCCCGGAGAAGCACGCCCTCGAGACAGGGAATGGTGCTCTTCTGTGCAACGGTGCGGCTCGCAACGGACAGAGCGGAGACCAGCAGCGCTTTTTCACAGGTAAACTTCATAACAACACTCGCTTTCTCTATCTGAGAAGATAGGTAGGATAATTTTTAGTATTCGTAGTCCGTAGGCAAAACTTATGTGCAAAAGTCCCGCAAGCCCAGAGATACCAACGCGCGGCCATGCACATGGGGCTGTGGAAAAAAGAGAGCGTTCTGAACAGGGCTTGTGCGGAAAAATCGGGCAAAAAGCTGTGAACAGGAAACTTCTGCACATTGCACAGGGGGTGTGCAGAAAAATTTGGGCAGAAAAGGGCAGGAAAGGTGCTGCCGATAAGCTCAGGCCATCGCCAGAATGGCAAGCGCCGCCTTTTCGTGTCATTCCGAGGAGCAAAGCGTCCTTGGCTCTCCCACTGGGAGAGCTGTCACCGAAGGTGACTGAGAGGGCCTTGCAGGCACTTTTGAATGGCAATAGCAATCAAGGGGAGGGCTGATTTTCCCTCTCAGGCGGCTGCGCCGCCAGCTCTCCCAAAG